>NZ_MKVG01000007.1:313441-608108 GCF_001899155.1 Flavobacterium sp. 38-13 | reverse complement strand
TATGCGCAATTTCCAAGAGTTATTTGTTCCCATTCATTTTCAAACCCCTGAAATCTTAAATTAGGAAACTTTTTTACACTTTTATTTTCTTCTGTCATCTTGATTATTTATTTGTTAAAATTCTAAGCCTTGAGGATTTTACGAAGCCAAAAAAATTAGCTTACTAATCCCAATTCTTTCAAATAAACTTCAATTTCAGAATCCAGTTGAGAACGCTTTGCTTCAAGCTCTTTAATTTCTGCCATTACTGCTTGAATATCAATCTCCTCTTCTTCCTCGAAAGTATCAACATAACGAGGGATATTTAGATTATAATCATTGTCTGCAACTTCTTGTAAAGTTGCTTTATGGCTGAATTTTTCAATTACAGTGCGGTTTTGGTAAGTATCAACAATTTTATCAATATGCTCATTGAGAAGCACATTCTGATTTTTCTGTTTTTCAAATTCTTTGCTGGCATCTATAAACAGTATATCTTCATCAGCTTCCCGACATTTCTTAAAAATCAGAATACAGGTTGGAATACTTGTACCAAAGAAGATATTTGCCGGTAAGCCTATCACAGCGTCCAGGTAATTTTTTTCTTTGATAAGATATTTCCGAATGACCAATTCAGCCGCGCCACGGAATAAGACACCATGAGGCATAACTACTGCCATAATACCATTCTCATCCAAATGATGAATCATATGCTGTATAAAAGCAAAGTCTGCTTTTGATGATGGTGCTAATTTTCCATATTGTGAAAACCTTTCATCAAGCAAGTGTAGTTCGTTGGCACTCCATTTTGCGGAAAAAGGAGGATTGGCAACAATTGCATCAAAAGTTTTATCAAGATGCTGAGGTTTTTCTAGTGTGTCTTCCTGGCGAATATCGAAGTTGCTGTAATTTACACCATGAAGAATCATATTCATTCTTGCAAGGTTATAAGTGGTACGATTCATTTCCTGACCATAAAAATCACTTACTTTCGCTTCACGGGCAACACGTAACAGCAACGAACCACTTCCGCATGTGGGGTCGTATACGGATTTTAGCTGTGATTTTCGGCTTGTAACAATTCTTGCCAAAATAGTGGAAACTTGTTGAGGCGTATAAAATTCTCCGGCTTTTTTGCCAGCTCCACTTGCAAACTGTGCAATCAGATATTCATAAGCATCTCCTAAAACATCCGCATTGGTGTCGGATAAATTAAAATCTATGTCATCAAGATGATACAGAACTTTGGAGATTAATGTATTTTTTTCGTCTTCAGTTCGTCCTAATTTTGCAGAAGTCAAATCTAAATCATCGAAAAGTCCTTCAAAATCGTCTTCGCTATTTGTACCCAATGTTGATTGCTCAATATTAGTCAGAATTTTTGAAAGTTCAGGTAAAATAAAATTAGATTTGCCTTCTTCCTTCTGATGTCCTTTTTTAGCAATATTACTAAAAAGTTCTGATGGTTTTAAGAAATATCCTAAATCTTCAACGACTTCTTCATAAATGGCATTAACGATTTCCTTTCCTGATTCAGAATTTTCATCAACATTAGTATAATCGATATCTTCACCGGAATCCGATAAAATTTTGTTTGCCGTAAAATGAATCTTTTCTGAGAGATATTTATAGAAGATGAATCCTAAAATATAATCTCTGAATTCATCGGCGTCCATTTTTCCACGTAAAGTATTGGCGATATTCCATAGTTGCTGTTGCAACTGACGTTTTTGTTCTTCTGACATTTTAATCCTTAATTAAAAACCTTAAAGATATTCTAATTTAGATTAAGATAAAAGGGTTGCGAAAAACTTTACTTCCCGATACAAAATTTACTAAAGATTTTGCTAAATCAGTCAATCTGTAATTCTTGAGTGTTCAGCGAATTACGGTTTTCATTCTACTGAAAACAAAAAAACAATAAAAATTAAAGCTTTTATTTTTTACCAACTGCTGTTCTATACCGCCACACAACTTCCCGCTATAACTTTTAATTGACCGTCAAACATTTTCCAAACCCGTAGATAGCGAAAATTTCCTTCAAAGTTTTGCTCCAGCATTTTTCCTTTAAGCTTTGATGATAACGTAACTACAACATTTTCACCTATTTGTTTTATAGAATCGATGGATGAGGTGATTTCTTCTAAAACCAGATTTCCGGATTTGTGGGTTTCCAAATCGGTTTTCTTGGTAATGACTTCACCGCTTGGAAGAACAAAAAGCAAATCATCGTGAAGCAACTGCTCCAGAATTTCGACATCGCTTTTCTTCATCGCTTCGCGAAGTTGATTTTCAATTTCCAATATTTTTTGTTCGGTAAGAAGAGGTGAGCTCATAAGTTAATTTTTTACGAATCTAAATATACAAAAAATTCAGCTTCACTCAGTTCGTTCCTTGCTTGGCGGCTCTGCGTCTTTGCGAGGAACTATTTCACGCAAGGCACAGAGCCGCAAGTTTCTAAATAAATAGGAGTATTGATTTTGCCTTCTTCAATCAGCGTAATTATTATAATCTGTGGCTTAAAACAAAAAAATGTAATTCATTTGAGTTCCTCCAAAATCAATTTTTCTTTAGCCTGTGTCCAAAAACAAAAAAGCCCCGACTTTCGTCAGAGCTTTTATTACTTTGTCGGGGTGGCAGGATTCGAACCTGCGGCCTCCTGCTCCCAAAGCAGGCGCGATAACCGGGCTACGCTACACCCCGAAAAGGTGAGTGCAAATATAAGACTATATTTTTATTCTGCAACAGAAAAAAAGAAATAAGAGAATATTATTTTTAGATAGTTAAAACTAATCCGTTTATGCATTTAATCTTTCGATAAAAATGTACTTTTGCGTTGGAAAAAAATAATTCACTATACTATTATGTCTGATACTATTGAAAAAATAAAATGTTTGATTATAGGCTCCGGGCCTGCTGGATATACTGCTGCAATTTATGCCGCCCGTGCGGATATGAAACCTGTTATGTATACCGGTATGGAACCTGGAGGACAATTAACCACCACGACAGAAGTTGATAACTTTCCAGGCTATCCGGAAGGTATTGACGGGCCAACCATGATGATACAACTACAGCAACAGGCGGAACGTTTTGGAACAGAAGTTAGAATAGGAATGGTTACTGCTGTTGAATTTTCAAAAGAAAAAGGGGGTTGGCATAAAATTACGGTTGATGGAAGCAAGGAAGTCCTGGCTCAAACGGTAATTATTTCTACCGGAGCCACGGCAAAATATCTTGGATTGCCAAGTGAACAAAAATTACGCGGTGGCGGAGTTTCTGCCTGTGCGGTTTGCGACGGATTTTTCTACAGAAACCAGGATGTTGCTATTGTTGGAGCAGGAGATACCGCTGCCGAGGAAGCCACCTATCTTGCCAATATTTGCAAAAGCGTAACCATGCTGGTTCGAAAAGATGTGATGCGAGCTTCTAAAGCGATGCAGCACCGTGTTGAAAACACACCTAACCTGAAAGTGCTTTTTAATACAGAAGTAGAAGAAGTTGTGGGTGACCAGGTAGTAGAAGGTCTAAAAATGATTAACAACGCAACAGGTGAAAAATCGGAAATTGCTATTACCGGATTATTTATCGCGATAGGGCACAAGCCAAATACAGACATCTTTAAAGGACAGTTGGATATGGATGAAACGGGCTATTTGATTACGTCCGGAAAAACAACCAAAACAAACCTTCCGGGAGTTTTTGCTTCTGGTGATGTTCAGGATAAAGAATACCGTCAGGCAATTACTGCGGCTGGTTCAGGCTGTATGGCAGCTTTGGATGCAGAACGTTATCTGGCAACATTACATTAATCTACAAATGTATACGATAAAAAAATCCGGGCATTGCCCGGATTTTTTATTTATGATTGTTGTTTGTGAGACTATTTGATTGGCTTTTTCATAAGTACCGCGCTGTCGGTAAAATTTTTGATTTCAATTTTCTGGTCGCCATACAACTGTAATTCTGATTTGCCTCCTGCTTCTATGATGGCTTTTACACTCACCTGTATGCTTCCGTTAGCATAAGCTTCGGTAATGATTTCAGCATTTTTGGCATTCAGGTTTTTTCCTGTAAAATTAGCATTGTTGTCCAGACGTAATTTTAAATCCACGATATCGCCTTCAATAACAGCCGTCGATTTTTGGTACATGTCAAATTTTAGAGATTCGGAAGAAATCAGGGCTTTCATATTGGCACTTTTACTCAGTTCGACTGCCGCAGTTTCTGCTTTTACATTCAGTTCTATTTTGGATTTGTCGTTGGCAAAAATGGTAAACCAACGCGACTTGACATTTAAAAACAGTTTTGTATAGTCGAATGTCTTAAAGGTAATGTTATCCAGTTCAATATCAGAAAGCGCGTTAATTGTCGCTTCATTTTTCGCCGTTACCATTTTAAAGTCATCGGTATACGTCACCTTGACACTTAGTTTCTTATAGCTGGTTACATTTTTCGTGGTTGTAAGGCGCAAAGTACCTCCGTTCAGGCTGGATTCGATTATTTCATGAAGATTTTCATCTGCCTCAATTTCCAGCGCATTGTTATCACCCTTGACAAGGAAGATTTCAATATTGTCTTCTACTTCCAGGTTTTCAAAACTTTGGATTTCACGGGGTGCTATGGTAACGACTTTGGTACCTTTAATTCTTTCCTTGCTTTGTGCAAAGGAAACGGCTGTTGTCAAAATGACGGCAAATAGAATAAGTCTTCTCATTATAATGTAAGGATTGTTTTCACAAATATAAATAAAGATTGCTAACGTTTTGTGGAAGGATGAATTTTTAGGAACTTGTCTTTTTATGGAGGAAATAACAGAAGTTATAAGCAAAAAAAATCCCGATAAAAACTATCGGGATTTTTAATTATTCATTTTTGCTGATACCGCCTCCGGAATCAGCATTTTGTTTTAATGAGTTCCTTGGGGTATTGTTGTAGCTTATATTTCCGCCACTGCTGGCTTCGGCATCCAGTGTCAGAATAGGGTGGGCACTAATGGTAGCAGCACTGGAAGCAACGGCAATAACGTCATTTGCTAACAATTGATCAGCATCGATTTCGCTGGCGCTGGAAGAATCGGCTTTAAATTTTAGGGCTTTGCCTTTTAAATCTACAGAACTGGCACTACTGCTGTTGCAGGTAAGTTCGTCGGCTTCAACGGCAATATCAATTCCGGCGGCGCTGCTTGCATCAACTAAAAGTTTTTCGGTTATCAGCGTACCTATGCTGGTAATTTTTGAGGCACTGGACGCTTCGAGGCTAACAATTACAGGCAGCTTTACTTTGATTTTTCTGGCATCAATATTTCTGAAGGTATTGGAATCTGCTTCAATATGGAGTATTCCGTTTTCAACTCTCGTTATAATATGCGAAAGCAGATTTTCATCAGCTTCAACAACTACCTGATAGGCATCGCCCTGTTCTACTTCTACTTCAAGGGCATTGCTAACGTTGATTCCTTTAAAACCGGTTACATTTCGAGTCTCTACCCTAACATTTCCACTGCCTGTTATTGTTCTTTCGTTTGTGTAACGGCATGAAGAAAAGAACAGTGCAAATAGCAGGGCTATAATTAATTTCATCAAATAAATTATAATTCGAATCATAATTAGTTGTTTTTAATGATTACTCCGTTTTTATCCATTTTTAAACCTTTTGGCTTATTACCTTGTGGTCCTTGTGGTCCTTCTTTTTTTATTTGTACGCCTTTGTCATTAATTGTTACAGTTGTTGAAGAATTTTGGTCAGCCTGTATGTTTTGGCCATTCTGTATATTTTGGCGTTGCATTTCACGCTCTACCTCAAGTCGGGCCTCCTGTTCCGCTTCTCTGGCTATTTGTTCTTCATCAATCCAGACTTCTCCTTCTCCCTCTCCATGTACATCCGCACAATTTAAGCATTTTACCTGAGAAGATTGCATTTGATAGATATAAATGTCAGAATCAAACCACAAATCAAAGAAACCATTATCTGTATGGTCGTAATTTTGTACGGTCATATCCGGTTTGAAGTAGGTTCCTTCCGGAAGATACAAGAAGATTTCTACTTTTTGATGGCGGTATTTGTTTTTGCTGTCAGTTAGCAGGTAATTGTCAAGTAGTAACTGATTTCCTTTGAACTTGTAGCCGTAATTGATTTTTTCAGCTCTTTCTCTGGCGGCAGCAAACGATTTGCCTTCTGCTTTTTTCTCTATCTGGATGTATGGCGTTTTTTCATCGGTTTTCAAAATACGCAGGGTCACATTGTTGGAATAGATAACCATTGTTTTTGCAGAATCTTGTGCGAACAGGAAATCTTCCCTGTCATAGATACTTTTTGCAAAATAGTCATTGTAGGTAAATTTGATTTGTAAAGTATCTTTCGGATTCAGGTCGAATTTTTGTTTTTGCACTACCTTGGCATCAAATGCTACTTCAGTGGCTTGCTGTAATCCTAAAGCGACTAAGGTTCCAATAGAGATTATCCAAAGTGCCAGTAAAGTATATTTGGCAGGATTTCCGATAGACTTCATATTGGTAATCAATAGTTTCAATCCCAATATCAAAAGGAAGAAGAAAGGAATTCCAATAGCTATCAGAATTAACATTCCAACAATCCAAAGTGGCACGTCTGTAAAATTGTCGATATAGCTTTGCCATGGAAAATCTACCATTGAAAAAGAACCTGCAGTGATAAATCCGATTACAAGTGATGCCAACGTTGCAGAAGCAACAACAACAAGAAAAGCACCAATTAATTTTCCAAAAATGGAGAAGATTTTAAGCAGAACGTCACTTAAACTGCTCCCGATTCTTTCACCGGCATTTCTGGCCTGGTTGCCAAATTTGTCGTAATCTACATTTTTGAATTTTTCAGAAATAGTGTCGAATTCCTGACGGACTTTCTTCTCAATATTTGAAATTGTTACCGGTTCACCGGTCATCTCCAGCTTTTCGGTTGTGGTGATGGCTGCCGGCATTAAAATCCATAAGATAATGTAGATTAAAAATCCTGTACCAAAGCCCAAAAGTAGAATTACCATGATAATACGTAACCACAACGGGTCGATTCCGAGGTAATGTCCAAACCCAGCCAATACACCACCCACCATTGAATTGTCTTTGTCGCGGTATAATTTTTTAGTTCTTCTTCTGGAAAAGTTATAGGCAGGTTCTGCCGCTTCCTCATCATCAATTCGGTAGTCTTCCGGCTGTCCCATTACCGTAATAATCTCTTCTACATCCTTCAGACCTACGACTTGTTTTTCGCCACGGTTTTTTTCGGTAAGCAATTCAGCAATTCGCATTTCGATATCCTTCATAATCTCGTCTTTTCCGGTTGAGTTTGACAAGGAACGCTTAACAGCTTCGAAATAGCGATTTAATTTTTGATATGCATCTTCATCAATATGAAAGAACATACCTCCTAAGTTAATATTTACTGTTTTGTTCATGATGATTATTTTTGGCTGGTTATAATGTTTACGGCATCAGACAATTCCGTCCACGTGCCATTTAATTCTTTTAAAAATTGTTTTCCTAATTCGGTCAGGCCGTAATATTTTCTTGGCGGCCCCGATGTCGATTCTTCCCAACGATAGTTTAGAAGACCGTCGTTTTTCAATCTTGTCAGCAACGGATAAACCGTTCCTTCTACAACAAGCAGTTTGGCATTTTTTAGAGTGTCAAGTATTTCTGAAGTATAAGCATCCTTCTCTTTTAAGACGGATAAGATACAGAACTCTAACACTCCTTTGCGCATCTGGGCTTTAGTGTTTTCAATGTTCATATATGTGCTTTTAAATTTTTAATTAATTGTGTTTTTTACTTTATTCAGGAGTATTCCATGTAATGGCTCCGGATTTGTTGACAATGGCAAAAGAGTCATAGCCTGTTTTTAAATTCTCCGGATTTCCAAAAAAGGTTATCGAAGAAGCATCTGTGGCTTTGGCAATCTTCTCTTTGGCATTGAGCAGGGCAGATGATTTTGTGTCTGCCATTGCCGTCATCTTGTCGACAAAGAAATTTTTAGCATTACAATAAGCGCCTGAACTTGTATTGATGGTTGCTTTTTTTGCTTTCCCTGTAAGGCTAACCGTTGCACCGCTTTTGAAAATTCCGGTAAAGGATTCTGTTTCAAATCCTCCACTAAAAAGGGAACCTGAACTCACTTTCACGGTAACTTTTGAATTAGGCTTAACTGTACCCCTAAAATAGGAACCGGATAAAATTTCGATTCTAATATCGTCTGCAGCTACCGGCCTGTCAAAATATAGTTTTGATTTTGATGAAGCTTTGAACGAATTGACATTTTTACCGGCTATAAAAACTTTTGAAACGCCTTCTCCTTTTTGTTTTTTATTTCTTTTTAAATGATAAATTCTTAAGGTTTTTCCATCTGTCTCAGTAATAACGGAATCAAGTCCATCTTTGCTGTCTCCTTCTACTCGTATTGAATTTTCGTCACTTTCCATATAAAATAATTCAATTCCTGATTCTACTTCTATTTTTGAAAAATCATTGACTTTTCTGTTTTCTGATACTTGGGCATAGCCTGTCAAAGCTGCCATTGTCATTGCTGTTGTGATGATGAATTTTAACATAACTGTTCGTTTTTTGATTGATGATTGATGATGATTGATTGATGATGATTTTTGGATGATTAGTCCTGATATTATATTTTCTTCATGGCTTGGATGGTTAAACTGTTTCGCTTTCTGATTGATGATTGATTGATGTTTCGTTTTCTTCTGAAATTTCAGTTTTGTTTTCCTCTTTTTTCTCTGTCTTAAGAAAGTTGATGGTCAGCGGATATTTGTATAATTCTCCGTTCGCGGCTTTGATAGATGCATAAATTATTAAGAAGAATTCGGCAACTTTTAATGTAAAGAAGAGAACTGCTGCGGTTATGCCTATAATCACAATTCCGGTAATATGCTCCAGATGAAAATTATCGATTATAAAGTCATCGTTGTAGACAATGGCGTTGATAGGTATGTTTTTGAAAATAGTAACGATGAAAATCGGAATAGCAATCAGGGATAATAGTAAAGAATACAATAGAAGACTAAGTTGAAAGTTGATAGTTTGTCTTCCATGATGGTCAATATAGTCCGAATCTTTTTTACTGGCTCCCCAAATAATTATCGGAAAAATATAATTCCCAAAAGGAATAAAATATTGTGTCAATGTACTTAGGTGTACAAAGGCGCTGGTCGTTTTTTGATTTGATGATGTTTCCATGATGTAAAAGTATATAATAATATCCTATGCAAATATATGGCTAAAAAACAGTATCTTGTTTTGCATAGTACTTATATTTAACAAAAAATTAACAAATACAAAATCTTTAAAAATAATTTAAGTGCCTGATATTTAGTATGTAATGCATTTTTTGTCTTTTATCTGCCGTCTATTTATCTATCATCTTTTTTATCTTTTTCCTCCAAATCAATTAATATTTAGTATATTTCAAAAAAATAAAATGATGGAATTTACAGCCGGAAAACTCAATAAATTTCTTTTTTTTAAACTGCCTTCTGCTTTTTTGTGCGGTGTAAGAGTACAGAAAATCGATTTGGAGCGTTGTGTCGTTACCGTGAAGCATCGATGGATTAATCAGAATCCTTTTAATTCGATGTATTTTGCCGTTCAGGCCATGGCGGCAGAATTATCTACCGGAGCTTTGGTCATGTACCATATAAAAAGAAGCAACAGAAAAATATCCATGTTGGTTGCCAACAATAAAGGGAATTTTACAAAAAAAGCAACGGGAAGAATTGTTTTTACCTGCCAGGATGGACATCTGATTGAAGATGCCGTAAAGCGTACAATACAAACCGGCGAAGGGCAAACCTTCTGGATGAAATCAATTGGTATTAATGAAAAAGGGGAGCAGGTTTCCGAAATGGATTTCGAATGGAGTATAAGATTAAAGTAATTCCCTGACAGTACTTTGCCGTTAAACCTACCTTAATTAACATTTTATTACGCTGATGCACTCGTAAATTTGACATACAGAAAATTTATACGCTATGAAAATTTTGATTACAGGAGCAACGGGTCTGATAGGAACAGAGTTAGTTTCCCTGTTATTGCAAAACGGAATCACAATCCATTATCTGACCACTTCTAAAAAAGAAATAAAAAACGAGCCTAATTATCAGGGCTTTTATTGGAATCCGGAACAAGGTGTTATTGATGAAAAGGCAATTGTAGGGGTAGATACCATTGTACATTTGGCCGGAGCCTCTATTTCTATGCGCTGGACTTCAAAAAATAAACAGGAAATTATCGAGAGCCGTACTTTAACCACAAATTTGCTTTACAGGATATTGAAATCACATCCGCATCAGGTAAGGCATTTTGTTTCGGCATCCGCCATCGGAATTTATCCGGACAGCCTTACTGCTTTTTATACAGAAGACAATAAATTGGTTGACAATTCATTCCTTGGGCAGGTAGTAGTGAAATGGGAGGAAGCTGTCGATAACTTTAAAAGATTGAATATTAAGGTTTGTAAAATAAGAACCGGTCTTGTGCTTTCTAATAGGGGAGGTATGCTGAAAGAATTGCTCAAGCCAATAAAAGTTGGAATGGGTTCTGCTTACGGTTCAGGAAAGCAATGGCAATCCTGGATACATATTCATGATTTAGTGCATTTGTATCATTTTGCGATCCAGCACGAATGGGAAGGTGTCTACAATGCTACTGCTCCAAATCCGGTCGATAATCATGAGTTGGTCAAAAAAACGGCTGCTATTCTTGAAAAGCCTTTTTTTATGCCTAATGTCCCGGAATTTCTTCTCAAACTGCTTTTGGGCGAAATGTATATATTGCTGGTTTCAAGCCAGAATGTTAGTTCGCAAAAAGCTCAGGACAACGGTTTTGTATTTAAATACAGGACTTTAGATAAGGCTCTGGAAAATCTTTTAGGCTGATAAAAATAAATCAGCAATCACTCTTTAATAAACTTTGCGATTCTGCTTCTTTGCGGCAACTATTTTACGCAAAGACGCCGCGCCGCAAAAAGACATAACTTATCAGGATATAGAGTATCTTAAAAATAAAAAGAGCTCCATTTCAACAAATGGAGCTCTTTTTGGGGTGAATTAACAATTATTTCTTAGCAGTAATGCTAACCTTAAGTTCGATGTCGTCATTGATAAATTTGTCTCCCAGATTGTCAAATACAGATTTTGACCCGTAGTTCACATTCCAAAGCGTTCTGTTGATAGTAAAAGGGTCGCTGACAAGTGTCACCGTATTTCCGTCAACAGTTACGGTAGCAGGAAACTTTACGTTTTTTGTAATACCTTTCATGGTCAGGTTACCTTCTACAGCCGTTTTTCCGTTTTCAGTCACGGCTTTTGTAATTTCAAAAGTAGACTGAGGATATTTTTTTACGTTGAAGAAATGGTCAAAGTCTTCTTCAGTACCACCAGTTCCTTTTAAGTGGCCTTCCAAATCTTCTTTTCCGTCACCGGCTTTCAGGTCGGTTACGGTAATCGTATTCATATCAATGGTAAATTTACCGCTATCCAATACATTGTCTTTTATAGAAACCGTTCCATCACTAAGATTAATTGTTCCGGTATGTTTTCCTGTCGGTTTGGAACCGGTCCAGTCAATTTTTGAATTCCCTTTGTCAACTGTATAGGATACAGCTTCACCAGATGCTTCTTTTACAGCACCCGCTTCAGTAGTTTCGGCTTCAGCTGCTTTGTCATTTTTGCAGGAAACTGTCAGGGTTAATGCAGATAAAATTAATAGAGATGCGATACGATTCTTCATAAGATTTAATTTTTTAGCTTAGCAAACATATCAAATTCAGGCCAAAAATATCTTAAAATTATATTAAAATCAAAATGTTTTGACGGTTTTGGGTTCTAATATAGGAGAAAAAAAGCGTGACAATTTGACATTTTAAAACAATTGGCAGTACTTTTGCAATCCCTTGAAAAGCAGAAAATGAAAATTAAGAATATATTTAAAAGTAAAAATACTATGAATGCTGAAAATCAAGACAAAGCGCAGGAAATCGATGACGCAACTTTAGAAGCTAACGCAAATGGAGAGCAGTTAATTGTTGAAGAGCTAAGCGTTGAAGAGCAACTGACCCAGGATTTGGCAGTCGAAAAAGACAAGTTTATCCGTCTTTTTGCAGAATTCGAAAACTATAAAAGAAGAACTGCAAAAGAACGAATTGATTTATTCAAAACGGCCAATCAGGAAGTTCTTCTGGCATTATTGCCTGTTTTGGATGATTTTGACAGGGCTCAGGTTGAAATTTCGAAATCCGGTGACGAAAACCTTCTAAAAGGTGTTGAATTGATTCACGAGAAACTAAGAACAACTTTGGCATCAAAGGGTCTTGAAGGAGTTGAAGTAAAGGCAGGTGATTCATTTGACCCTGATTTTGCGGAGGCAATTACACAAATCCCTGCACCTTCGGCCGATTTGAAAGGCAAGATTGTTGATGTTGTAGAGAAAGGATATAAATTGGGCGACAAAATTATCCGTTTCCCTAAAGTGGTAATCGGACAGTAATGACTCGTCATGCTGTAGAAAATCCTACAGCATTTCAATGCTAAAAATGAAAAAATGAAACAAGATTTTTACGAAATATTAGGAATTTCAAAATCTGCAGATGCTGCTGCAATCAAAAAGGCATACCGAAAGAAAGCAATAGAATTTCACCCTGATAAGAATCCGGGAAATAAGGAAGCAGAAGAAAATTTTAAGAAAGCGGCAGAAGCTTATGAAGTTTTGAGCGACCCTCAAAAGAAGGCAAAATACGACCAGTACGGACACCAGGCATTTGACGGAGCCGGAGGTTTTGGTGGCGGAGGTATGAATATGGATGATATTTTCAGCCAGTTCGGAGATATTTTCGGCAGCGCTTTTGGAGCCGGTTTTGGTGGTTTCGGAGGTGGAAACTCGGGCCCGCGAAGAGTGAAAGGAAGCAATTTGAGAATCAAGGTAAAACTGACTTTAGAGGAAATTGCCAATGGTGTTGAGAAAAAGGTAAAGGTCAAAAGAAAAGTACAGGCTAAAGATGCCCATTATAAAACCTGCCCTACCTGTAACGGTCAAGGTCAGGTAATGAGAGTTACCAATACAATTTTAGGAAGAATGCAGTCGGCAACAACCTGTCATACTTGCGGTGGTTCGGGTCAGGTGCTTGAAAGCAAGCCTAAAGATGCGGATGCTCAGGGAATGATTATGGTTGATGAAACCGTTTCTATCAAAATTCCGGCCGGTGTAGTAGACGGAATGCAGTTAAAAGTTTCCAATAAAGGAAATGATGCGCCGGGAAGCAACAGTATACCGGGCGATTTGATTGTTGCAATTGAAGAAGTCGAACACGAATTTTTAAAACGTGAAGGCGAAAACCTGCATCTGGACTTGTATATAAGTTTCCCGGAAGCTGTTTTGGGAGTCACAAGAGATATCGAAGCAGTAAACGGAAAAGTAAGAATCAAATTGGAAGAAGGTATACAGTCAGGTAAGATTCTTCGCCTGAAAGGCAAAGGAATTCCAAGCATCAACGGTTATGGAAATGGTGATTTACTGGTGCATGTAAACGTTTGGACGCCAAAAAATCTGAATAAAGAACAAAAACAATTTTTTGAAAAATCAATTACAGAAGAAAATTTTATCCCAAAACCGGAGAAGAGTGAAAAATCTTTTTTTGAAAAAGTTAAGGATATGTTTTCATAATAATTCAAAAATTTTTATATTTGGAAATTACTAGGCAACTAGTAATTTTCTTTTTCATAGCAATTTTTCCCATCCTTGTGCAAATAGGGGTGGGTTTTTTTTGAAATTCGCATAAATTTTGCCTTCAAATTCCTTATTTTTACAGACTCATGGACCTTTAGGCCCGATTGAAGAAATAAATCCAAAAAAACATAATGAGTAACATACTTGAAGTTAAAAATGTAGTCAAGCAATATGGCGATTATACTGCCTTAAACAATGTTTCGCTACAGGTTCCTAAAGGGAGCATATACGGACTTCTTGGTCCTAATGGCGCTGGGAAAACCTCGCTAATCCGAATTATCAATCAAATAACAATGCCGGATAGCGGCACTGTTTTTTTGGATGGGGAACAATTAAGGCCGGAACACGTTCAGCATATTGGATACATGCCGGAGGAAAGAGGTTTGTACAAAACTATGAAGGTTGGCGAACAGGCACTTTATCTTGCCCAGTTGAAAGGACTTTCAAAAGCGGAAGCTAAAAAGCAGCTGGATTATTGGTTTGACCGACTTGAAATTCAGGGTTGGTGGAATAAAAAAATCCAGGAACTCTCAAAAGGAATGGCTCAAAAAATCCAATTTGTAGTAACCGTTCTGCACAAACCCAAACTTTTGATTTTTGACGAACCTTTTAGCGGTTTTGATCCTGTGAATGCCAATCTGATAAAGGATGAAATTCTGGAACTGAAAAAACAGGGTTCTACAATTATCTTTTCTACTCACAGAATGGAAAGCGTAGAAGAGCTTTGTGATGATATTGCCTTGATTCACCGATCCAATAAACTGATTGAGGGAAAACTGCATGACGTCAAGAAAGAATACAGAACCAATAGTTTCCAGGTAGGGATTATGACTTCAAATGTAGAAGGATTGATGTATCAGCTCACTCAGAAATTTACTGTTGGGCAGACCAGCTTCAAGACGCTCAACGACGATTTAAAACTGGAAGTACAGATTGGAGATTCTTCACCTAATGAATTGCTGAATATCCTGACGCAGATGGGTCAGGTGACACATTTCGTGGAAAAAATACCAAGCGTTAACGATATTTTTATCCAAACAGTAAGCGATAAATAGTTGCGGTTTGAAAGCATTATATCATGCCAAAAATCACTAAATCATAAATCGGAAATCTAAAATCTAAAATGAGCGTATTATCATTAATCATAAAAAGAGAATTTGTTGCAAAGGTTCGTAACAAATCATTTATCGTCATGACTTTCCTCAGCCCTTTGCTTATGGTAGGGCTTGTGGCATTTGTAGCCTATCTGAGTACGATGAAGTCTGATGTCAAGGAAATCGCAATCCATGATGAATCCAATCTTTTTGTCAAGGAATTCAAGAATTCAGACGAATACCATTATCTTGACCGTTCCAATGTCGATTTAAAAGTATTGAAAGACAGTATTATGGCCGAAAAATATGAGGCTGTTTTGTATATTCCGAAAGTGGATGACAATAAAGAACTGTCCAAAAAAATACAGTATATTTCTAATGATAGCCCAAGTCTTTCCTATATAGACGATTTGGAAAGCATTATTGCCCAAAAACTCACAAAATCTAATTTTGAAAAGGCCAATCTCGATACGTTGGCCATCAGGAATGCCGAAGCACAGGTGGACATTAGCCTTGCAAAAGCATCGGGTGAGGAAACAGTAAAAGGACTCAACGAAATCAAGATTTTTATAGGAGCCGCTTTTGGTTACCTTATTATGATGTTCATCATTATTTACGGAAATATGGTGATGAGAAGCGTTATCGAAGAAAAAACCAATCGTATTATTGAAATTATTATTTCATCTGTAAAGCCTTTCAAGCTAATGTTGGGTAAAATTATTGGAACTTCTTTGGCGGGCGTACTGCAATTTGTAATCTGGGCATTGCTTGGAGGAATATTGCTGTTTGTGGCTTCGGTATTTTTAGGGATCAATATAGGAACTTCTCCATCTATGTCTCCTGAAATGATGGCGACGGCTAATGAGGGAATTTCTGGCAACATGCAGCTTTATGTCAATGAATTTAGAAATCTACCAATAGTAACATTGCTGGTTTCGTTTATCGTTTATTTTATTGGAGGTTACTTTTTATACAGCTCCATTTATGCAGCAATTGGTGCTGCCGTTGACAATGAAACCGATTCGCAACAATTCCTTTTGCCAATCATCCTTCCATTAATGCTTGGTGTTTATGTAGGTTTCTTTAGCGTACTGAACGACCCTCATGGAACCGTAGCCACCGTATTCTCATTCATTCCGCTTACCTCGCCAATTGTCATGCTGATGCGAATTCCTTTTGGCGTGCCGTGGTGGCAAATAGTGGTTTCTCTGGTATTGCTGTTCGGAACGTTCTTTTTGGTGGTGTGGTTTGCTTCAAAAATTTATAGAATTGGTATTCTGATGTATGGCAAAAAACCTACCTGGAAAGAACTTTACAAATGGCTTAAATATTAAACGCAAAGTAAAAGATTAAGATATGCCCAAAATATTGATTATAGAAGACGAAGCAGCAATCAGGAGAGTACTCGTGAAGATTCTTTCTGAAGAAAATGATTCGTATGTTGTTGAGGAAGCCGAAGACGGCCAGCAAGGACTTGAAAAAATCAAGAATGATGATTATGACCTGGTGCTTTGCGATATCAAAATGCCTAAGATGGACGGTGTCGAAGTTCTCGAAGCCGTAAAGAAAATCAAGCCTGAAATTCCAATGGTGATGATTTCCGGACATGGCGATTTGGAAACGGCCATCAATACGATGCGTCTCGGGGCTTTTGATTATATTTCAAAACCGCCGGATTTGAACAGGCTTTTGAATACCGTTCGCAATGCGCTTGACAAAAAGAAGCTTGTTGTTGAAAACAAAATATTGAAGAAAAAAGTAAGCAAGAATTATGAAATGATTGGCGACAGCGAAGCCATCAACCATATCAAGCAGATTATTGAAAAAGTAGCCCAGACCGATGCAAGGGTTCTGATTACCGGGCCAAACGGAACCGGAAAAGAGCTGGTAGCACACCAGCTTCATGAAAGAAGCGAACGTTCTGCAGCACCTTTAATTGAAGTGAACTGCGCTGCGATTCCTTCGGAATTAATTGAAAGCGAATTGTTCGGGCATGTTAAAGGAGCCTTTACTTCTGCCGTAAAAGACAGGGCAGGGAAATTTGAAGCAGCAGATAAAGGAACCATCTTCCTTGATGAAATAGGAGATATGAGCCTTTCTGCCCAGGCCAAAGTATTGCGTGCCTTACAGGAAAACATGATCACGAGAGTAGGTGCCGATAAAGATATTAAGGTAGATGTGAGAGTGGTTGCCGCTACCAATAAAGATTTGAAAAAAGAAATCGAGGAAGGCCGTTTCCGTGAAGATTTATACCACAGATTGGCCGTTATTCTGATTAAAGTACCCGCGTTAAATGACAGGCGCGATGACATACCTTTATTAATACACCATTTCACTGAAAAAATAGCCGCTGAACAGGGAAATGCACCTAAACAGTTTTCTGATGAAGCCATAGCACTTTTGAAAGAATATGATTGGACAGGAAACATCAGGGAATTACGAAATGTTGTGGAACGCTTGATTATTCTTGGCGGAAATGAAATTTCTGAAACAGATGTAAAGCTTTTTGCCAGCAAATAACAGCTTCCCTGGGAATGCATTCAGGACGTTATACAATATAAGATGAAATTAAAAAAAATAAACGAAAAGCTTCAAAGAGCTTTGGTTGAAAACGGACTTGTTGAGGCCAATGAAATGCAGCAGGAGACCTTTTCAACCATAAAAAGTGGTGCCGATTGCGTCATTATTGCGCCGGAAAAATCAGGAAAAACGACGACATTGGTCATCAATGTAATCCAACGCCTTGAAAAAGCATTTGAGGAATCTCCCAGAGCCCTGATTGTTGTTGAAAGCAAAGAGAAAATGCTGGAAATGAAACAGCTTTTCGAAAAATTAGGCAATTATACAGACCTTAGGGTATATGGTGTTCATGACAAAGGCGATATTGATTTTGATAAAAACCAGATTTCTTTGGGAATCGATGTTTTGATTGGAACGCCAAACCGTTTGAGCGATATGTTTTCATCAGCAGGATTTGATGTCAACCGCTTGAAAATGTTCATTATTGAAGATACTGATGATTTGCTGCGGTTGCGTTTTGATACCAAACTGGCAAGGATTTCAGAGTCAATGGGCAAAACACAAAGAATTTATTTTTCAGAAAATATCACAGAAAGAGTGGATAGCTTTGCAGACCGGACAATGGTCGAGCCTCTGTTTTTTGAGATGGATGATTGGGAAGAGGAAGAAGAAACAGAATAACACAACTAAAAAAAACAGAAATGGGACTAATGAAAGTATTCTCAGGAGATGAGATTTTGGCAATAGCTTTAAAGACAAAATTGGAAGAAGCAGGTATTGAAACATTAATGCGAAATAACAACCAGTCTGCAATTGTTCTGGGAACAGGAGGCAGTATTGCTGTTGAGATTTTTATTGATGAATCAAAATATGGAAAAGCCGACCCGATAATTACGGATTTCAAAATGAACCTTTAATAATCGGATATGAGGACTTCTATAGAAACCGAAAGATTGCTCATGAGGGAGCTACAGCCTTCAGACGATGTGGGTATGTTTGAACTGGATTCCAATCCGGCAGTTCATACCTATCTTGGAAAAAATCCGGTTACAGATATTGAGCAGGTTCGTGAAGCAATTGCAAATATCCGTCAGCAATATCTGGAAAATGGAATTGGGCGTTGGGCCGTAATCTTAAAAGAAACAGGTGAATTTATTGGCTGGTCCGGTTTGAAATTGAATAAGAATGTCAACGGACACGACACCTATTATGATTTAGGCTACCGTTTTATAGAAAAGCATTGGGGCAAAGGCTACGCCTGTGAAACGGCAAAAGCTTTTGTTGATTTTGGCTTTAATGAAATGAAGCTGGAAAAAATCAATGCCTACGCTGATTTTGATAATTTCGCTTCCCGAAAAGTACTCGAAAAAGCAGGATTACACTTTGTAAATTTCTTTGATGAGGATGGCATTTCGCAAGCCTGGTATGAAATAAAGAACCCGAATAGCTAACTATTCGGGTTCTTCCATTTTTTCAATGATGGCTTGTTCATTTTCCGTAACGGGAATTTTCGGAGTGCTGTCATCTTCTCCCAAAACATAACCCCAGGGTTTCAGTCCGTCGACCCGATCAAAAATGACCTTAAAAATAGCGATAATCGGGATGGATAAAAACATTCCTTTAATACCCCAGATTAATTCTCCCAAAACCAAACCGAGTAACGCAGTAAGTGTGTTTATCTTTACTTTGGAACCTACAATCTTTGGCATGACATAATTGCTGTCAATCAAATGAATCAGAAAGACACTGAAAATAACCAGCAGTACAGACGTAGAATTCATCGTTGAAAATGTCAGCAGGACAGTAAGTATCAGCGAAGTCAGTATGCCAATATAGGGAATGACATTGAAAATTCCTGTAATCAGTCCTAATAAGAAAGCATATTTTATTCCGATAATTTCAAAAGCGGTACATGCCAATACAGAAACAATCAGCATTTGGAGAAAGAGTCCGACTATATATTTCTTGACAATATATTGTATGTTGAAAACAACATCATACACAACGGCAGAGTGTTTTTCCTTGAATAACGAAACCAAAAAAGTGAGTAATAACCGGCGGTGGAGTAATATAAAAAAGGTATATAAAAAAATAAATACCAAAAAAAGCATAACCGACGAAACAGACAATAAGGTCTGTCCCAATATAGAGGTTCCTTTGCTTAAAGCCTCTGTTGTGGCAGAATTGATATAGCTGATTTGTTCGTGATTGTCAATATTAAAAGTGTCTGAAATCCAATCCTGCAAAGTAGTAGATGTGGCCAAAAGTTGTTCTTTAAAGGCCGGAAGGTCATTGGTCAGGTCGCTCAATTGATTCAAAAGCAGATAGGCTATGGATGTGATGGCGAGTACCAAAGCAAGCAATACGGTAGCCGATGATAACGAACGGGGAAACTTCCAACGTTTTTCTAAAAAGTTAGCAAAAGGGAGTAGTAATAAGGAAAATAAAAAAGCAAAAATAAGCGGTGCCAGTAGGGTCTCCCCAATA
The DNA here is from genome assembly GCF_001899155.1 of Flavobacterium sp. 38-13. NCBI lineage: Bacteria > Pseudomonadati > Bacteroidota > Flavobacteriia > Flavobacteriales > Flavobacteriaceae > Flavobacterium > Flavobacterium sp. 38-13. Next base: position 588,265 of record NZ_MKVG01000007.1, on the reverse strand, counting down.
ATAGCCAGATAGAACAGGCAGATGATGGAAACCAGAACATGGGCAAGCCGCGTATAAAAAGGTGTAGTTTTAGACATTAGTAAAATCTTTACTATAAATATAAGTCAATTAATTTTGAATTCTCTATCAGTATTACCAGTTTTTTCAGATTGCCTAATTCCTTAATTGCGTTATCTTTGCACCTTCAAAAATCCGGGAGGCGGATTTAGCAATCAATTTCATAGCATATCAGATGATTACAGTAAACGATATTTCAGTACAGTTTGGAGGCACCACGCTTTTCAGCGATGTTACTTTTTCCATAAATGAAAATGACAAAATAGCCCTTATGGGTAAAAATGGAGCCGGAAAATCAACGCTTCTAAAAATAATAGCGGGCCAAAACAAACCGTCCGGAGGAAATATCTCTGCACCAAAAGATGCTGTGATTGCCTATCTTCCGCAACATTTGCTCACTAAAGATGAAACAACGGTTATGGAGGAAACTTCAAAAGCGTTTAGCGGAATCTTTAAGATGAAGGCTGAAATCGACGAACTGAACGAACAACTGACAATCCGTACCGATTACGAGTCTGACGATTATATGAAACTCATTGAAAGGGTTTCTGATTTGAGCGAGAAATATTATGCCATTGAAGAAATCAATTACGAAGCGGAAGTAGAGAAAATCCTGATGGGATTAGGCTTCGTAAGAGAAGATTTCACACGCCTGACTTCTGAATTTTCAGGAGGTTGGAGAATGCGTATCGAACTGGCTAAAATCTTATTGCAAAAACCGGATCTGATATTGCTGGATGAGCCTACAAACCATATGGATATCGAATCTATCCAATGGTTGGAAGATTTTCTTATCAATTCTGCAAAAGCAGTAGTGGTCATTTCGCACGACAGGGCTTTTGTCGATAACATTACCAACCGTACGATTGAAGTAACAATGGGAAGGATTTATGACTATAAAGCCAAGTATTCCCAATATCTGGAATTGAGAAAAGACAGGAGAGCACATCAGCTGAAAGCTTATGAAGAACAGCAGAAGATGATTGCAGAAAATATGGAATTCATCGAGCGTTTTAAAGGAACCTATTCCAAAACATTACAGGTACAATCGCGTGTGAAAATGCTTGAAAAATTAGTGCCTGTTGAAGTTGATGAGGTTGATAATTCTGCTTTGCGATTGAAATTCCCTCCATCCGTACGTTCTGGACAATATCCTGTAGTCGTTAAGGATTTGTCGAAATCATATGGCGACCATGTGGTGTTTAAGGATGCCAATATCGTAATCGAAAGAGGAGAGAAGGTAGCCTTTGTGGGAAAAAATGGGGAAGGAAAATCAACCATGATTAAGGCAATCATGAAGGAAATAGGCATAGACAGCGGTGCGGTTGAAATAGGGCACAATGCACAAATTGGCTATTTCGCCCAAAACCAGGCTTCTTTATTAGACGAAAATGCTACTATTTTTGAAACTATTGACAGCATAGCCGTTGGTGAAATCCGTACACAGATTAAAAATATTCTGGGTGCTTTTATGTTTAGCGGTGATGACACGACTAAAAAAGTAAAAGTGCTTTCGGGCGGTGAAAAAACACGTCTGGCGATGATTAAACTATTGCTGGAACCGGTAAACCTTTTGATTCTGGATGAGCCATCCAACCATCTTGATATGAAAACAAAAGATATTATCAAAGATGCACTTCGCGATTTTGACGGAACCTTGATTCTGGTATCCCACGACCGTGATTTTCTTGACGGACTGGCCACAAAAGTCTTTGAATTTGGAAACAAAAGAGTGAAGGAACATTTTGAGGATATTACCGGATTCCTGGCCCATAAAAAGATGGAGAGCCTTAGAGAAATTGAGAAATAATAATAAAAAACCGATAGCCCAGCTATCGGTTTTTTTATTTTACTACTCTATGCCAAAAGAGCTGGTATTTAATTCTTTCTTCCAGTCTTCTCCAAATTTTCCCGACAAATAGGCAAATACATGATGATTGTACAGTTTGTAATAATCAAAATCTCTTGTGGCTACACAACCCGAATCATGATAACGGATGCCGTATTTTTCCTGAAACACTAAATCTTCTTTTTTGATTACAGAAACAATTCCTCCTTGAAGATAAATAGTAATGCTATTACTTTTAAGGTCATTTTCAAAATTGGTTTTGGCAGACATGGCAGCGTATTTTGTGCATCCGATTTCATTTTGTTTCTGGCCAAATGCAAGTGGCGAAATTAACAGTACGATTATATAAATATACTTTTTCATCTTGCTTTATTTTACACTATCCACCAATCGGATAAACTCGGCCTTATAGCCTTCCTCATCATTAGATAATCCTTCTTTTGCCAGTTTCTTGATGTCGTTTAAAGATTTATTCGGAATCAGGTTTGAATCTCGTAGTTTTAATCCAAACCATGCGACTGCGGCAGAAAATTTAAAATCATTGGAAGCGGCATTCAATGGGATAGATTTATTCCCGACAACATTTGTCAATTCAATACTTTTTTCACCATCAGGTTTTTTATACCGGAATTTTATGGTTGCCAGCTCATCATTGTAGGATGTATTGTTTTCCTGGGCGTTTGTGTATTTTAAGTCGGGTGTTTTACCAGCAAACTCACTTTTTACTCCAACAGGAATAATCTCATATAAAGCCGTAACGGTGTGGCCGCTTCCTAATTCGCCGGCATCAATAGCATCATTGGTAAAATCTTCGGTTTTTAATTTTCGTTTTTCATAACCAATCAGGCGATAGGACTGAACGTGTTTTGGATTAAACTCAATTTGGATTTTTACGTCTTTGGCAATGGCGAAAAGCGTACCCTTGAATTCTTTTCCCAAAAAGCGGTTGGCTTCCTGAATATTGTCTATATACGCATGGTTTCCGTTTCCTTTATTGGCTAGGGTCTGCATTTTACTGTCTTTATAATTTCCCATGCCATAACCCAGGCAGGTAAGGAAAACACCCGATTTTCTTTTTTCTTCGATAAGTGTTTCCATGTCGGCATTGGATGATTTTCCAACATTAAAATCACCGTCGGTTGCCAGAATAACCCTGTTGTTTCCGTTTTTGATAAAATTTTCCTGAGCTGTTTTATACGCCAGTTCAATTCCTTCACCACCGGCTGTACTACCACCAGCATTTAGTTTCTCCAAAGCATCAATAATGGTCTTTTTGTCGTCTCCGGAAGTAGGAGGTAAAACCATCCCGGCAGCTCCGGCATACACTACAATAGAAACCTTATCCTCTTTTCTCAGTTCATTAACCAGAATTTTTAGTGACTGTTTTAGCAATGGCAACTTGTTCTCTTCATCCATAGAGCCGGAAACATCAATCAAAAAGACTAAATTGGAAGCCGGTAGCTTTTCAGTTGGGATAATTTTTCCCTGCAACCCTATTTTCAATAATTTGTGTTTCGGATTCCATGGTGCATCGCTGTATTCTGTTTGTATAGAAAACGGGTCTTCTCCTTTTGGCTGTTCATAGCTGTATTTAAAGAAGTTGACCATTTCTTCAACACGCACTGCATTTTTTGGTACTTCCTGGCCATTATTGATAAATCGGCGGATGTTGGTATAAGAGGCATTATCCACGTCAATCGAAAAAGTAGAAAGCGGTTCGCTCTTAGGATTTTCAAACGGATTTTCAACAAACGGATTATAGTCTTCTGTATGTTCATCCGTTCTATAAACGTCGGTATTTTTCTTTTGTTTTAATTCCCGAAGTTTTTTTCTTAATTCTCTTTTAGAAAGTTTTTGATTAGTACCATTTTTAGTCTTAATTACGATTACTCCATTAATACCCCTATTGCCATAAATAGCTGTTGCCGAAGCATCTTTTAAAACAGTGATTTCTTCAATATTGTTTTGAGCGAGCTTTCTCAAACCTTCTTCATCCACAGGCATGCCATCTACAATATACAATGGCTCATTATTGTCATTAACAGATCCATTACCTCTAATAACAATAGAGGTGTCTCCGCCGGGTTGTCCGCTTCCGGTACCTATGTTCAAACCGGCTACTGCCCCTTGTAACGATTGGATGGTAGGATTACCGTTTTTGTCTCCATCTCTATAAAGTTTGTTATCCGTTGAATTATTTTGAGCGATATACCCATTTGCAAAAGAAGCTGTTGGAGCCAATTCCACTTCTTTTTTAGACCTGCGTCTTGATTCATTTAATTTTACTGTGGCTGATGATTTTGTTCTTTTTGTAGATGTATATCCGGTTACAATTACTTCGCTAAGCATTCCGGAGCTTTCTGATAGCGCAATATCCAATCTGGATTTATCTTTAACGGAAACAGTTGTTGGTTGATAGCCAACAAAAGAAAAAGCCAGTTGTTCGTTTGGATTAACCGCAATGCTATATTTCCCGTCAAAATCAGTTTGAGTGCCGCGGGTTGTTCCTTTAACAACTACATTAACGCCAGGCAAAGGCAAATTTTGACCGTCAACTACGGTTCCTATTACATTTTTTTCATTTGTAACCGGATCGGTTTTAGTTTCGGCAACAATAATTTTTGCCTCTTTAAGTGTTTCTGCTTTTGGCTCGGCCTGTGTTATTTCTACCTCGGCTATTTCTGCAGCTTTACTATAGACTTCCTCTGTTTCTTTGGTGTCTTCAGCAACTGCCACAGCATCATCTGTTTTTATACTGACAGCCTTACTTTTAATAATTTTAGAAGTTTTAGTTTCTGTCTTTTCAGGTTTTACAGTAATATCAGAATTGTCAACAACGGCTTCTTTTTCAGAATTAGAAATCGTGTTTTCTTTTTCCTGGGTTACAATAGGATTTTTTGGAGTGTCGATTGTAGTTTCGTCTGTTTTTAGAAATTGATAGCCTAAAGAAAAGAACAGAAGAAGCGAAGCAGCAATCCCGATTTTTTTCCAAAGCACTATTGTTTTTTTATCGTCTTTCTTATCCAGCTTTTCTTCAACACGGTTCCAGACTTTTTCCATAGCCGGAAAGTCTTTCGTCTCTGCCTTTTTTGAGGCATCTTTGAATTGTTCGAATATTTTATCTTGATTTTCCATCACTATTTTGCTTTTTGATAATAAAGGTTATTGACCAGTTCTTTTAGTTTGGTCTTCGCGACATTCAGTTGTGATTTAGACGTTCCTTCTGAAATATCAAGCGTTTTGGCAATCTCTTTGTGAGAATAGCCCTCAATGGCAAAAAGGTTGAAAATGGTTCGGCATCCTTCGGGAATAAAATTCAATAGGTTAAGCAGATCTTCTTCCTCCAGATCGGTCATGTGATTTGTAATCGGCTGTGAAATGATTTTCACGTCGTCAAGATACATGTTGAAGTTGATGTTTTTCTTAAGCGACAGTAAGCATTGATTGACCGCAATTTTTCTGGCCCAGGCTTCAAAAGCCCGGACTTCTTTCAATTGTTCGATTTTCGTGAAAATAGTGTAAAAAGCATCGGCCAACGCTTCTTCTATTTCTTCCTCTTTTTTCAGGTACCGCTTGCAAGTCCGGTACAGCTTAGGAGCCAAAAGCTCATACACCTGACGCTGTGCGTCCCGTTGCATTTTTCTGCAGGCTGTAATTAGTTTTTCGTCTATCACAATAAATGTCTTTCCTGTATAGAGAGAGAAAAAGATAAAAAGGTTGGAATGAGGTGGGAAAATTTTTGATTTATGATGTAAGATATAAGATATAAGATATAAGATTTACCTACCTAAAATCTAAAATCTCAAATCTAATATCACTTATCCAAAGTAAGCTTATATATATCCGACTTCAAATCGTCATTGTCTTTATCCTCACAAAGCAAAAATTCAATGGTCTTATCGTTTTCTTTGTAAACCGTCAGTCCTTCAAATTTGTGGGTGTCGGTTATCTTTTGGGTAAAATCTATTTTCATTTTTTCAATGTCCAGTCTGCCAATAAATGTTCCCAGAACGGCACCGTCGTCATAAGTTGACTTGGTGTTTTCGACAGTCGCTAAAAAGTAAATTTTTCCATCAACGCGAACAGCATCGGTAAAAGAACTCTGTATGCCTTTTATTTTGGGTAGCTTATAAGAATTATATAAAACAGAAAAATCATCTGTCAGGTTATTTCCGCCAATAGTAAAGATTCCGTTTTTACCCGAAGCACCGTTGCCTCTGTTAAAAAGAAACCAGTTTTCACCATTGTAAACAGCACCTTCAATATTAAAATCTTCCGGTTTTGTATTTCCAAAACTTTGCATGACCAGATAGAGGTCGGTCAAATCGGTTTCTTTAATTTTTTCCTTTTTGTCTACATCAAAATGTATCATCCTGTTTCGGTTTTCGGTAGAACCGGAACCAAAAATATAGCAATCTTCACCAAAGCCGGCAATAGATTCAAAATCGGGCTTTTGGGCTTTAGGAATATTTTCAGCAGGTGTGCCTGTTGGCATTTCTATGATTTTGTGCGATTCCAGACTTTTACTATCCATATTGTATTCATAGAGCACACTGCTGTTATCGGAAATTATGAAAAGCGAATTGTCTCTAAAAACTAATCCTGAGGCGGAACCTATTCCGATAATCTGAAATAATAATTCAAGCTTAAATTTTTGCATGGTCTGTGTTTCTTTGAAGAAGTATTGAAAATGTGGTTTGGAAATAAATTTACAGTTAGAACGCGGATTCTTAGGATAAATATATACATTTATGTAAAATAATATCCTATGAGAACGATAAATACAGACGATTTTAAAATTACCGGCCCAACAAAACTATCAGACCTGCCTACGTTTATAGACCTCAAAGCTACAAAAGACAAAATAAAGGATGCTCTTGATGAGACGCGTGAAGCCTTAAGTGATTTGCAGGATAAAATGTACGCCCATAACCGTTACAGTGTTCTGGTTTGTCTTCAGGGAATGGACACTTCCGGCAAGGACAGCCTGATTCGGGAAGTTTTTAGGGAATTTAATGCAAGGGGAGTAGTGGTGCATAGTTTTAAAACGCCTACTTCTGCCGAACTGGAACACGACTATTTATGGAGGCATTATATTGCATTGCCTGAAAAAGGAAAGTTTGCTGTGTTTAACAGGACACATTATGAAAATGTTCTGGTCACGCGGGTCCATCCGGAATATATCCTAAACGAAAATCTGCCTGGAATTGAAGCTGTTGAAGATATTCCGAAAGATTTTTGGAAAAAGCGAATGAAGCAAATAGCCCATTTCGAGAATCATATAGCTGAAAATGGAACGATTGTTTTGAAGTTTTTCCTGCATTTGAGCAAGGAAGAACAAAGACAGCGTCTTTTAAGGCGACTTGAAAAAGAAAAGCACAACTGGAAATTTTCGCCCGGCGATTTAAAAGAAAGAAGCTTCTGGGATGATTATCAACGCTATTATGAAGAAGCCATTAATGAAACATCTAAAGAAAAAGCACCTTGGTATGTAATACCGGCAGATGATAAGGATACCTGTCGTTTGCTTTTGGCAAAAGTAATATGGGACGTTTTGTCACAGCACAAAGACATAAAATATCCTGAATTGGAAGACAAGGTCAAAGACAATATGTCGTTTTATAAAAACGAACTGGCCAATGAACGCTAAAAATAAAAAAGCCTTGATAATTCAAGGCTTTTTTTATATAAAAAATTAAAGTCTAAATCCGTAGGCCAGACGTAATGCCAATTGGCCGACTCCTTCGCCATTTTCTCTTGGAAAATCATTATAGTATTCATAACGAATGCTGGCATCAAAGTATTTATTGGCATAACCAATTCCAGGTGATAGTAATAAGCTGGTCTTATCATAATCATTAGTTACAGGAATGGCGGCTCCAAGTTCGCCAAGCACATAAAAACGATTTTCCCAAACAAAAGCTTTAAAACCGGCTTTGGCAGGAATGAAACCCAAATCAGGAATATCATCTCCTATAAACAAATTGGTAAATCCGGTAGTAAACGTAATCGAATACCTTTGATTCAGGTCGTACTGGATTCGGGCATCGGCTCCTAATGAAAAATCATAAGGGTCATCAAAAATAAAACCTCCGTTAATTCCAAACCCTAAACGAAACCCTTGGTCATAATTTTCAGTAGCGCCAATTGCAGAAGTGGTTTCCTGGGCCGACATAGTAGCTGTCGTTAGAACCGTAGAGCAAAGTAAAAATAAGCCGGTAATTGATTTCAAAATTTTCATAGATCAGGTTTTAAAAGTTATTACTATAAATTTAACAATAATAACGCCACTCCTCCAAATGTTAATTTTTAAAATATTGTTAAAAGGTTAATATCCTGATAAGGCTTTGATTGCAAGTGAATTGTAATATTTATGAAATTTTTCCTAAAAAAATTAAATATTTTTAAAAGTGTGGAATTGTAGGATATGGTGCTATCTTTGCCACACAATTTTCTACACAATCGTGAACTTACAACAATACACCAAAGAATTTTCATATAACCTGAAATTAGCTTACCCTATTATTTTGGGTATGCTTGGCCATACACTAATAGGAATAGTCGATAATATAATGGTAGGCAAATTGGGTGCTGCCGAATTAGCTGCCGTTTCACTTGGAAACAGCTTTATTTTTATTGCAATTTCCTTAGGTATTGGTTTCTCGACAGCCATTACGCCTATCATTGCGCAGGCTGATGCAGAAAAGGATAATATAAAGATAAGGTCGGCTTTTCACCACGGTTTATTTTTGTGTGGCATCTTAGGGCTCACATTGTTTGGCGTTATCGTATTGGCAAAGCCGCTAATGTATTATATGGGGCAACCGGATGAAGTTATTGCTTTGGCAAAGCCGTATATTGATTGGGTCGCTTTTTCTTTAATCCCGATGGTTATTTACCAGGGATACAAACAATTTGCAGACGGGCTTTCAATGACAAAATATTCGATGTATGCCATTATTATGGCTAATGTTGTGCACGTGGTGTTGAACTACCTGCTCATATATGGAATATGGTTTTTTCCACGTATGGGCATTATTGGGGCGGCGCTGGGAACAGTTATTTCCAGAATTATGATGGTGGTGTTTATGCACATCATTTTATCTAAAAATGAAAAGCTGACTGCCTATTTCCAAAATTTCAGTTTTCAGGAACTTAAAAAATCCATGCTTAAAAAAATCATCGGTCTTGGATTGCCTTCGGCCATGCAGATGTTTTTTGAGGTAGCACTTTTCACAGCTGCTATCTGGCTTTCGGGGTCTTTGGGTAAAATCAGCCAGGCCGCCAACCAGATTGCTTTAAGTTTAGCTTCGGCAACTTTTATGTTTGCGATGGGATTGAGCGTAACCGCCATGATTCGTGTGAGCAACCAGAAAGGATTGAAAGACTATAAAAAACTGCTGGTAGTTGCCCGTTCGATTTTTCTTCTGGCAATTATAATTGAGGTCGTATTTGCAATAGGATTTGTACTTTTCCATCAATTCTTACCGCATTTGTTCCTCAATATGGAAAATAGCGCCTTGCTTATTGACAATGAAGAAGTAATAGCTATTGCTGCCAAACTATTACTGGTGGCTGCCGTGTTCCAGATTTCTGACGGAATACAGGTAGTAGTATTAGGAGCATTAAGAGGACTCCAGGATGTAAAAGTGCCAATGTATATTACATTTGCCGCCTATTGGGTTGTCGGATTCCCGGTTTCGTACTATTTAGGAAAACATACAGACCTTAAGGCAACAGGAATATGGATAGGTCTTCTGGCAGGTTTGACTGTTGCAGCGGTATTTTTGTATATTCGCTTTAATTATCTCACAAAAAAAATGATAAAAGAGGCTACTGTCGAAACAGCAATCTGAAATCATAAATCATAAATCAAAAATCCAAACAATATGGAACTACCAAAATTTTTATTAGGCGACAATACTGATTTCCCGGATGATATCTTTGTTATCCATATGGACTATCCAAGGTTTATTATTAATCTGAAAGACGATGAAGTTGAGTTTCTGGAAGAAGCAGAAGACCTTGACGAAGGGGAATTAAATCAGGTAATGGAAGGCCTGATTACAGAAGCAAATGAGTTTTATGACAGGGAAGTGGGGAGATATGAGGAATAGGGAATAGTTGAAAGTTGAAAGTTGAAAGTGGATAGTTTTGTGAGTTTGATAAATAAATATGTTTAGTCGAATATATTTATGATAGCATCCGAAATCAAAAATCTGAAATCAAAAATCCCAGATTAAACTAACGAAAATACTTTTCCAACAAAACAGAAGCGGCGGCAAACGGTGAAATTTCATTGTCATGCACCGCTTTTTTATTTTCTTCAAGCAGGCTCTTTATTTCCGGATGCTCAAAGAAATGGGTTTTCAGTTGTTCATTAATTGTTTCCATTAGCCAATGCTGATTCTGGTCTTTTCTTCTTTCATTAAAATAATCGTTACCTTTTGTAAGTGTCAGATATTCTGAAATCATTTCCCAGATTTCGGCAATGCCGTCATGTGTAATAGCGCTGCAAGTGGTGACTTTAGGCTGCCAACCTGAGCTTTTTGCCGGAAACAGATGCAATGCTCTATTAAATTCGGTCTTGGCCATTTTGGCTTTTTTGATGTTGTCACCATCTGCTTTGTTGATGACTATGGCATCTGCCATTTCCATAATGCCTCTTTTGATGCCCTGAAGTTCATCACCGGCGCCAGCTATTTTCAAAAGCAGGAAGAAATCTACCATACTGTGAACGGCAGTTTCGCTTTGTCCCACGCCAACAGTTTCAATAATGATGGTATCAAATCCGCAGGCTTCGCATAAAATAATGGTTTCACGCGTTTTCCTGGCCACACCACCAAGCGTTTCTCCAGAAGCCGAAGGCCTGATGTAGGCATTTTCGTCCTTGACGAGTTCTTCCATACGGGTTTTGTCGCCTAAGATACTTCCATGTGATATGGTACTGCTGGGATCAACTGCCAATACGGCCACTTTTTTACCGGTTGCAGTTAGATAACGGCCAAAGGCTTCAATAAAAGTACTCTTGCCGACACCAGGAACTCCCGTAATCCCGATTCTAACCGAATTATTGGCATGCGGAAGACAGGCCTGGATGATTTCATTGGCTTTTTCAAGATGTTTGGGTTGTGTGCTTTCCACCAAAGTTATAGCACGGCTCAACGAAATTTTATCACCTTTTAAAATCCCGTCAATTAATTCTTGTGCTGAAGGTTGCTTCTTTCGGAATTGTATGATTTGGGCAACTGAATTTTTACCAACGCTTTCGGGTTGGCTGATTCCTTCTTTTTCTTTTAGCGCAGATTTATGTGGACCGGATTTAGACACTATAGCAATTTTGAAAGGTAAAAGTAATGAAAACAAAAACAGTTTCAAAAAGACGAGGCTTAAAGAAACTGTTTTTGGGTATTGAATTGCGAAGTGTTAATAGGCAGCCGTGAATCGGACCTGATGATGTTTTGGGTTTTCAATTTCGTCAGCAATGACAACAGCCAAATCTTCTGCTGATAAGATGCTTCTCTGGTTATCATCAAAAACAGGATTATCCAAACCAAGACGGTAGTTACCGGTTCTTCCGGTTGTGATTCCCTGGTGCATTTCAAAAGCCGGGCTAAAAAAGGCCCAGTCCAGCTCTTTTTCTTCTTTAAGAATGTTGAGGTAATCTCGGGCAGCACTTGCTCCGGCGTGATATTCTTTTGGAAAATCGGGAGTATCTACAGCCTGTAACCCGGGAGCTACAAAAAGGCTTCCGGCTCCTCCAATAGTAATAAATCTTTTTACACCAGAAAGCTTTACAGCTTCCTGTATCGCTTTAGAGCCTGCTATAAAATCATCATAGATATTCGGGTTGGTCCATCCGGAATTATAGGCACTTACAACGGCATCATGTCCTTTTAAGATTTGCGCCAATTCCTGAATATTGAATATGTCTGCTGCAACATATTTTACATTTTGGATGTCGGAATTTTTCCCGTTTCTTGAAATTGCTGTTATTTCATGATGACGGTTGGCCAGTTCGGCGGTAATTTTTGAGCCTACAAATCCAGTGGCTCCAATAATTGCGATTTTCATAATAGTATATGTTTTAAAAGTAATAAAAAAAGTTACAGTTTAGTTTAAAAAAATAGCTAGAACTTATCTGAGAATTCATTCAGTGAAATCGTGCCTAATTGCTTGATGATTTTATCGTTAATATCTTCATATAGTTCGTCCAATTTTTTATTGATGTTTTTTCCAACCGGACAATCCGGATTTGGGTCATTTTTAGAATAGCCCAAAGTCACTTTCTCAAAAGTCATCCTGAAAATGTCATCAAGGTTAATCTTCGCAGCAGGTTTTAATAATTTTGTCCCGCCATTTTTTCCTTCTTTGCTTTCTACAATATTGTGTTTTTTGAGGTTGGCAATTTCTTTTCGAATCAGTACCGGATGCAGGTTCATGCTCCCTGCCAGGAATTCTGAGGAAAGATATTCGTCAGGAAACTTAGACAGAAGGGTCAGGATATGAAGCGTTATTGCAAACTTGCCGGAAATCATACTGTAATAAAATATGTTACAAATTTATAACGATTTTATTTCTTAACAAATATTTTGGCTTTTTTTTATGATTTCGGGATGACTGATAAATTGTAGGTAATGCCGTAAATTTGCACTGTTTTCATCAATCAAAAAAACAAAAGACGGGATAGGTCTTAAACCTCCGTAATTTGAATATAAAAATGGATAGTATTATCTTGTTGTTTTTGTGCCTGCTGGTAGGATTTGTACTGCAAAGAGCTAAAAATTTTCCGGCGAATTCGCATCAGGTATTGAACCAGTTCGTGATTTATATTTCATTGCCGGCTCTGGCATTATTCTATATTCCTAAGATTGAAATCAGTTCCAAACTTTTATTTCCATTGGGAATAGCTTGGCTGGGATTTTTATTTTCTTTTCTGTTTTTTTCGGTATTGGGAAGTTATTTCAAATGGTCCAGAAAATTAGTGGGTTGCCTTATTCTGATGGGTGGTTTAGGAAATACGGCTTTTGTTGGTTTTCCCGTAATAGAGGCTTTATATGGCAAAGAAGGAATGGAAACGGCTATAATTGTAGACCAGCCCGGTACGTTCGTAGTCATGGCAACTTTAGGGATTATTGTAGCATCACTCTATTCAAGAGGTACACCAAATCCCAAAGAAATTGTTTCAAAAATTTTGCTTTTTCCTCCTTTTCTGGCCTTTTTTGCAGCTTTACTGATGAATGTCTTGCATGCCGATTTTAATGAAAACCTACAATTGGTTTTTCAGCGATTGGGAAGTACGGTAACACCAATAGCCCTTGTAGCGGTAGGTTTACAGATAAAAATACAGGAAAAAAGCAGGCATTGGAATTTTTTGGTTTTGGGATTGTTTTTCAAACTGATGATTACTCCGGCATTTTTTTATGTCTTATATAAAATAATTTTTAACGGAAACGGAATCGAAACAGATGTTGCGATATTGGAGTCGGCTATGGCACCTATGATTACAGCATCAATCATTGCTTCAAATTATGGGCTCAAACCTAAGCTCAGCAGTATGATGATTGGCATTGGTATTCCGCTTTCGTTTATAACATTGGCCTTTTGGTATTGGGTTTTAATTACTTTTTAAAAAAATATGAAAGCAACAGATTTGAATTTTCAAGCTCAGGATAATAAGGAAGTAGCACAAAAAACGGTCTATTCCATTCTTTTCTCTATAGCTTTTGCACATATGCTGAATGATTTGCTTCAGGCAGTTATTCCATCCGTTTATCCCATATTAAAAGAAAGCTATAAGCTGTCATTTACGCAGATAGGACTGATTACTTTTGCCTATCAGATGGCAGCTTCAATCCTGCAGCCGTTTGTAGGGTTTTATACAGATAAAAAGCCACAGCCTTATTCGCAGATTTACGGAATGCTTTTTACCTTATCAGGAATTATCCTGCTGTCTTATGCCTCGAATTTTTATGTCATCATACTTTCGGTAATTCTGGTAGGGATAGGTTCCTCCATTTTCCATCCGGAAGCTTCCCGAATTTCATTTCTGGCTTCAGGAGGTAAACGCGGACTGGCACAGTCGGTTTTTCAATTAGGAGGAAATGCCGGTACGGCTATAGGGCCTTTATTGGTGGCGTTGCTGGTAGTGCCAAATTCCCAGCGCTATATTTTGTTTTTCGTGATAATTGCCACTCTGGCATTGTTAGTTCTGGGCAGGATTGCACGCTGGTATGATAATCATCTTACTTTAAGAGCTAAGAAAAAAATAGAAGTCATTTTGCCGGATTTGTCAAAAAACAGGATTGTCCTGACTGTCATCATTTTGCTGGTATTAATCTTTTCGAAGTTTTTCTACATGGCCAGCATGTCCAGTTATTTTACGTTCTATCTGATTGAAAAATTTAATGTCTCTGTTCAGGATGCCCAATTCCACCTTTTCCTGTTTTTGGCTTCCTGTGCTTTAGGAACATTGTTAGGAGGACCGTTAGGCGATAAGTTTGGTCGAAAATATGTCATCTGGTTTTCGGTTCTGGGAGCGGCTCCGTTTGCGTTATTCCTGCCTTATGCCGATTTGTTTTGGACCGGTATTTTGTCTGTGGTTATAGGAATCATCATTTCTTCTGCTTTTCCCGCAATTCTGGTATATGCACAAGAACTACTGCCTAAAAAACTGGGCATGGTTTCCGGCCTTTTTTATGGTTTTGCTTTCGGAATGGGCGGGCTTGGGTCGGCATTGTTAGGCTACACGGCAGACCATATTGGAATTGAAGCAGTATATAAAATTTGTGCTTATTTGCCACTAATTGGAATTATTGCCTTATTCCTTCCAAACCTCAAGAAGAAAAAGTAAGCTGTCTGCCATTTTTATCTTGTTAATTTTTTGTAAATTTATAGGGCGTGAAACCCATAAATTACAGCTATTATGATGAAAATTTTTAGCACGGCTCAAAACAAGAATCTTTCCAATATCATGCTTTTTGTTGTGAGAGCTACGGTGAGCAGCTTTATGCTGGTGCATGGTGTGGAAAAATTTGATACGCTTTATGCAGGTGGGCCGTTTGAATTTCCAGATCCTTTGGGAGTAGGCCCGGCAGCATCGCTATCATTGGCGGTATTTGCCGAAGTTTTGTGTTCGGGATTGCTATTGGTCGGATTTGCAACACGCCTGGTAACGATTCCGCTGATTATCACGATGTATTTTGCGGTTTTCGTAATTCACGGATCGCACGGTTTTGAAAAACAGGAACTGGGCGGATTGTATCTTCTGATTTATGTCCTTTTACTGGTAACAGGAAGCGGAAAGTACTCCGTAGATCATTTTATTTATAAAAGAACCAGACCCGAAAAACCTTAATTTTATTTGTGACAAAAACCCTTTTGCGGCATTATAAAGCAATCAAATAAATAGTATTTTTGAATTCTTAATGATTTTGAAATTGCTATCATGAAAACCGAACTGCTTTCCAAAGAAGTAATCAGCAGGCTACAGCAAATTGTTGGCCCGTCTTTTCTTTTTTTAGATGAAGAAACCCGAAATAATTATGGGCGTGACGAAACCGAAGATTATGTCTTTCCTCCGGGTGTAGTGCTGAAACCTGCTTCTGCCGAAGAAATTTCGGCTATCCTAAAGCTGGCTAATGAATATAAAATTCCCGTAACTCCAATTGGAGGTAAAACAGGATTGAGTGGTGGCGCTTTGAGTATTCATCAGGGTATTGGACTTTCGATGGAACGTTTCAATAAAATCCTTCATATTGACGAGCAGAATCTTCAGGTTATGGTTGAGCCGGGTGTAGTAACGCAGACGCTGCAGGAAGCCGTTCTGGAAAAAGGATTGTTTTATCCGCCAGACCCGAGCAGTCGCGGTAGCTGTTTTATTGGCGGAAACGTTGCCGAAAATGCCGGTGGAGCAAGAGCTGTAAAGTATGGCGTAACCAAAGATTATGTTTTGAACCTTGAAGTGGTATTGCCAACAGGAGAGATTGTGTGGACAGGAGCGAATACGCTAAAAAATTCAACAGGCTATAATCTGACGCAATTAATGGTTGGCAGTGAAGGCACATTAGGTGTTATTACCAAAATTGTGATGAAGCTGTTGCCTAAAAATGCGCATAATGTGCTAATGCTTGTTCCGTTTTTTAATTCCAGCCAGGCTTGTGAAGCGGTGGCACAGATTTTTAAGGCCGGAATAACACCAAGCGCTTTGGAATTTATGGAGCGTGACGCTATTGACTGGACATTGCGTTTTATCGATGGTGTGAGTCTGAACATTAAAGATGAGGTTGAGGCGCATTTGTTGATTGAAGTCGATGGAAATTATCCGGACGTGCTGTTTTCTGAAGCCGAAAAAATTACAGAGGTTCTGGAACAATTTGCCATTGATGAAATTCTTTTTGCAGATTCCGAAGACCAGAAAAATGCATTATGGAAATTGAGAAGAGCGGTGGCAGAAGCCGTAAAATCGAATTCGGTTTATAAGGAAGAAGATACGGTTGTGCCACGATATGAACTTCCAAGGCTTTTGGAAGGTATAAAATCTATCGGAAATAAATATGGCTTTAAGTCGGTTTGTTATGGCCATGCGGGCGATGGCAACCTCCATGTGAATATAGTCAAGGGTGATATGTCTGATGAAGACTGGAAGACTGAAATTCCGAAAGGAATCCGTGAGATTTTTGAACTGACGGTTTCCCTCAAAGGAACCTTGTCAGGCGAACATGGTATTGGTTATGTGCAGAAAAACTACATGGATATTGCTTTTTCACCAACGCAATTGTTATTGATGAAGAACATTAAAAATTGTTTTGACCCGAATAATATTTTAAATCCTGGCAAAGTATTACCGGATTCTATATAAAAAAGAGCTTTATTTGAAGCTCCTTTTTTATTATATGTTAGCCGATTTTGCTTTTCTGCATCAAATCTAACTATTTATCTGTTTTGTTGCTATTTTTATTTCCTTTAAATCATTAATCGATAATGAGGAAATGTTCCTGTGCAACATTCTGTGACAATTCGAACAGACAAGTGCTAAGTCTTCGATTTGTGTTGTTAGGCTGCTATCATAAGTTGATATTGGTTTTATATGATGGCATTCTATAAATCCCTTACCTAGTTCGCCAAATTCTGACTCAAAACTAAAATTACAAACCTCACAGCGCAATTCCCCCGTTTTTTGTAAGATATCTTTTTTCTTGAAATTAACTATTTTAGAGTTTCGCTCTCTATATTTATGTAATCGATAAAGTACTTGGCCTTCTTGTACAAAATCTAATATACTCTCTTCATCATTTTCTATATATTTTAGCTCTGAATTTAGTTTCTCGTTCTGTGCAATACCTTTTATTGCATTAGAAATTTTTATGAGTCTTTGTCTGTCATTATAGAATTCATCAAAGATTTTTTTATCTAGTTTACTATAGGAAGACATCCCCCTTCCATGATACTTTGGATCTAAAGCTAGAAAATTAGACATTTTTAAACTTACACCGTTTGGATTTCTGAATTTTTCTGAATCAGGTTTTACCTCAAAAAAAGGAAGCATATTTAATAAGTTTGACAATTCAATAATATTAGGGTTTCGAGAGTCGATGGAACCTCGGTACGGATCAAGATATAGATTTAATGCCAATATTATTTCATCTCTGTGCCATTTTGGATTTCTCATGTTGATAAGTGGGAGTTAGTAGTCAACGTAAAATACAATCTAAATTTTATATGGCTTAAATTCAAGATGGCTTAAAGTTATAAAAAAAATACTAATGCGTTTGAGCATTAGTATTTGAATGTAGAGTAAAATTGCTAGGATTTATGTAGTTATACAGCCGATTTTGCTTTCGGTAGTAATCGGTTAGCCAGTTTTCCAATAGTAAGCCCTTGGACGATTATAGAAAATACAACTACAAAATAAGTAATCGCTACAATGATTTTTTTATGAGGGCCTTCTGCAATGGATAGTGCCAGAGCGATGGAAAAACCGCCACGGAGTCCGCCCCATACCATTATTTTTATGGTTGAAGATTCAAATTTCTTTTTAAAAGGAATGATTTTCGTTGGAATCCAAATTGATATAAGTCGACAGAGTAGTACAATGAAGATACAAATCAATCCAATAGACCAGAAGCTTAGGATATTTGGGATTAACAATAATTCAAAACCGATAAAAAGGAAAAGAATAGCATTGAGAATTTCGTCAATCAATTCCCAAAATTTATTCAGGTAGTCTTTGGTAGTGGCAGACATAGCTGTCTTTTTTCCGTAATTTCCAATAATGATTCCTGCCGCAACCATGGTCAATGGTCCGGAAATATGCATGGCCTGAGCAATCAGATAACCGCCCATAACAACCGATAAGGTAATCAATACGGACACTTTATAATCGTCTACTTTTCGCATGGCTTTGCTGGACTGTATACCCAAAATGGTTCCCAGAATAAATCCGCCCAAAGCTTCCCTGATGAGCAGCCATGAAACGTGAGGTAATGAAAAGTCGCTTGCCGGGTCTTGTGCCAATTTTAAGATTACGGCAAAAACCACAACCGCGACACCGTCATTAAACAGAGATTCTCCCGCAATTTTTGTTTCCAGTGATTTTGGAACTTTGGCGTCTTTCAGTATGCTGAGTACGGCAATAGGATCTGTAGGCGAAATCAGGGCTCCAAAAAGCAAACAGTAAATAAACGGAAGGTCTATATGGAGCAGGTCTGTAACAAAGTCCAGAATAAGTCCGATGGCCAGTGCCGATATTAATACGCTAATCGTTGAAAAAACCATGACAGGACCGCGCTGTTCACGCAAATCTTTAAGATTGACATGAATAGCACCTGCAAACAAAAGGAAGTTAAGCATGGCACCCATCAATACTTCCGTAAAATCAAATTCTGAAAACAGTTTTGAAAAGTTTGTAAATGTTTCTGGAAAAATGTTACCGGTTACTACCAGAATGATGGAACTTATCATGGCAATGATCATGATTCCGATGGTGGCAGGCAGCTTTAGGAAACGGATGTTAAGATAGGCAAAAAATGATGCGAGTACGATTAGGACTGAAAAGGAGTAGTATAATTCCATAAGTTGATTTTGGCATTTTTACAAATATAAAAAACGAGCGCAAAAACAGGGGCTCATTGCAGTTTTTTGACAAAATTTTGGCAAAAAAAATCCCCAACATACGTGGGGATTTTTCATTAATCTCTTTTTGGGTTATTTTTTTTGTCTCTTTTTTCAGCCTTTTTTTCTTTAGTAGTTTTTGCAGGCTCTTTCTTTACATTTTTCTTAGCGTCGTGACTCTTTGCCATGATTTAGTTTTTTAAATTATAATTAAACCCAAGAAAATTAAATAATTTATTTAATAAATAAAATTATATTTGTTATTATCTTAATGGTAATATTTTTTGTTAACATAATTTTATATTTTATGAAAAAAGTATTTTTATTCTTGGCTTTTTTTATTTTTTTAACAGGTTGTTCAGATTCTGAAATTAGCTCTACATCTGATCAGACAAGTACACTAAAGGTTTACAAGAAAATTTCTCAGGATGATTTGAAAAAAGAATACGAGGCTTTACAGAAATCTCTGAGTCATAAAATTTTCATTGAAGCATCAAACAATTTTATTTCCAAAATGAAATTTAATGATGATATTAAGTTAATTGAAAGTGAAGTTACACTCTTAAAATGGATATCTGATAATATTTCAATTACAGAATTCTCTAATATTGAAGAAGCAACTGAAGAATGGAAAATAATAATAGAACTTAAAGCTAATGAAATAGCTGAAAATAAAAACTTTTATAATTTAATTAAAGATGCAACCGAAGAGCAACTTATAAACGTATTTACTCCAGAATTTGAGCAGGTTACTTTAGGTGAATGTGAAAAAACTTGTAACTATGGAAGAAATAGATGTCTTTTAGGAGCGGCTGTTCGTTATGCGAAAGAATGGATGGATAATGGTGCATTTTCTGTCGCGGGTCAAGCCTATGCTACTTTGTCTTATCTCCTTAATCAATCCACTTGTGCCAAAAGTTATAGTTTATGTTTGGAAGGTTGCGAATTTAATTAACTTTTATCCTAAGTGCTTATGATATGAGGAATAGGTAATAAATTCCTTATCTAGTTAAATAGCCTGAAATTTTTTGGGCTATTTCTTTTTGTCCGCTATCGCTACTTAAGTAGTTTCTGTCATTGGCATTCGACAGAAACCCCAATTCCAACACAACAGCCGGGCTTTTGGTATTTTTTAGTAAATACATCGGTGCGATTTTTACGCCTCTGCTTCTTAGCTTATTGTCAGAAAGGACAGAGACCAATTCTTCAGCATGTGCTTTGGAAGCTTCAAACCTTTCATTTTGGTCACTCACATAAGCTTCGATTCCATTAGCTTCTTCATTGGTGTTTTTATTGATGTGTAACGAAATTACCAAATCAGGTTGCAGTTTGTTGATTTTTTCAGTTCTTTCCTGCAATGAGCTAAACTCGTCATTGTCCCGGGTTAGAATAATCTCAATTTCAGTATTCCTGTTTTGAGAAGCTATTTGGTTGGCGATGTTGGAAACAATCTGTTTTTCGGAATAAAATCCATGGGTAGCGCCTATGTCTTGCCCTCCATGTCCGGCATCAATGACGATTCGCTTTCTGCTTTCTGGTGTCGTAAACGACAAGATAGAAACGAGCACGGCTGCTCCTAAAAATCTGAAAGTGTTTTTCATACGATTAAAGTTTAGGGTTAAGGCATAATGTTAACGTGAATTTAAGAAAATATCTACTAAATACCTGATAAGTTTTGAAGAAAAAGGTTCTTCCTTACTCTTTTTCCATTTTTCAGCAGTCATTTCAAATTTAATTTCGCCTTTTCCAAACAGACCTGTTTCTTTCCAACCGCATTTTCTGTAAAAAGCTTCTGCACGTGTGTCAGGTGAGGT
Source organism: Flavobacterium sp. 38-13 (assembly GCF_001899155.1). Classification (NCBI taxonomy): domain Bacteria; kingdom Pseudomonadati; phylum Bacteroidota; class Flavobacteriia; order Flavobacteriales; family Flavobacteriaceae; genus Flavobacterium; species Flavobacterium sp. 38-13. Next base: position 567,433 of record NZ_MKVG01000007.1, on the reverse strand, counting down.
ACTAAGCCAGACCGTTTGACTGGTCATGGAGAAATACCAATCCAGCATGTCGTCATGGAGCTTCTTTCCTATACCTTGTTTTTCATAATCAGGATGTAGAAATAAAGCCCAGATATTATTGGCTTTTAAATCAGCAATGGCAAATCCTACAATCTTACCGTCAATTTCACAAACCCAACCTTTTCCCCTTGAAAAAAGGAAGTTGTTACAATCTTGGTCGGTTACAAGGCTCGGGTCTGACAAGGTGTTTTCCTTGACCGAGTTCCGAACCTTTTGAATCTGTCGGATGTCTTCAGGTTTTGCTTCTCTAAATCGTTTCATTGCCTATTTCTTTAACAGCATGTGCAAAATAGGATAAGGTTTGCCACAACCGTCTACTTCAGAAGAGGCGACAGTTCGGAAACCAAATTTTTCATAAAAACCTACTGCCTGTTCATTGTCCTGGTTAACATCTACTTTGGTAATACTAAGATTTTCTAAAGCATGTGTTAGCAATATTTTGCCAATGCCCTGACCTCGAGCCTCTGCACAAACGAAAAGCATTTCCAGATTGCCGTCAGCAGTACCCATAAAACCAAGAATCTGGCCATTTTCATCTTTAAGGCCTATTAATGTGACAGCGCTGAAATATTGAGGAACCAGATTTTTATAAAATTCAAAATCTTCTTCCTTGAGGAAATCGTGTGTGGCTTTTACAGACGATTCCCAAACGGAAAGTATTTTGCCATATTCCGGTTCGGTTACATTTTCCAGGGTATAGTTTGAGAGTGGCATTTTTTCTTTTATGTATATTTTGTAAAACTATAATTTTAATATCTCGTCTGCCTTTTTGCAACGAATGTTCAATTCTTCACACAATTCCTTGATACGTGGCACGTCTTCTCCGTAAACAAGCATTAGCTGTATAGTATCGGCATAGCTGTCACCAATTTCAATAAGTTCCAGTTCCGGAAATTCTTTCTGAAGTTCTGTAGAAACCCATTCGATATAATCTGCCGCGTTCAGCTTTTTTTCATACGGATAGGGAGGAAGTGCACCATCGAGTTCATCGACAATCAATTCATGGATTTCATCAATTTTATCACCCACAATCATAAATTCACCTATTTCGTTAGAAACGGCAAACTGTATGACACCGTCAGGGTCGGCTTCCAGAAGCCATTCAGCCTCGTTTTCTGTGAGATATTGTTCCGGATTATCGATAGCCAGTTGCAAGTTCTCCCAAATTTCGTTTTCGTTTTCTATGTCAAAATCGGCTAATAGCAGATTGATGAGTTCTTTTATTTTTTTCATTTTTTTTGATCTTATTGTCGATTCGCCATGTCTTATCCTACTAAGTCAGGCGTTGGAAATGAAGTGTTAACTGAATTTTCTTTAGTCGTTTTTAAATTCATCTTTTGTATTTCTTCGATTATTTTGTCAACAGCAGTTCCATTCCCAAAAGGGTTGTTTGTCAGGCATTTGCTTTCGTAATATTCGGGGTTGTTTAATAGGTTTTTAGCCTCATTAACAATGGCATCGTGAACAGGTCCTACTAAAATAGAAGAACCTATCTCTACGGCTTCTTGCCTTTCTGTAGAAAAGCGGGTAACCAAAACCGGTTTTCCTAAATATGGGGCTTCTTCCTGAATTCCTCCTGAATCTGTTATGATAAGATATGAATTATCCAGGAGGTATACAAATGATAAATAATCAATCTGACCAACAAGAAAAACATTTGGAATATTACCAAGTTCATCCTCAATATGTTTTTTGCTATTTGGATTGTGATGTATTGGGAATAATACCTGAATATTTTCTGTAGCTACCAAAGTTTTAATTGCCTTACATATATTATCAATTCCTTCCCCATGATTTTCACGGCGATGGGCAGTGACTATTACTAACTTTTTGTCTTTTTGAAGAAAAGGGAATTTTTGGAGTACTTCCTTTTCTAAAGAAGGATCTTGTTTGATTCTGTCTTTTATAAAAAATAAGGCATCAACACCTGTATTGCCGCATAATACTATGTTTTCTTCGGGAATATTTTCATTCAACAGATTTTGCTCGGCTCTCGTAGTAGGCGCAAAATTTATATTTGAAATCATTGCGGTTACCCTACGAGACATTTCTTCCGGAAAAGGGGAATAGATGTCACCGGTTCTCAAACCTGCCTCTATATGGATTACTTTTATTTTTTCATAAAAAGCGGCCAAACATGTGGTAAACGAAGTAGCTGTATCTCCTTGCGAAACCATAAGATCAGGCTTAAATTCAATAATTAGTTTTTGTAATCCGATTAAGATTTTGGCAGATAATTCGCTAAGACTTTGATTGGGAGACATGACATTTAAGTTATAATCAGGTTTCACACCAAAAACAGCGAGAGCCTGATCCATTATTTCGGCATGTTGACCTGTAGAGCATATTGCTACTTCAAATCCTTCTATTTCGCGTAATTTTACTGCTAGAGGGACAGTCTTAATTACTTCTGGTCTTGTTCCGATGACGACTAATATTTTCATGTTTGTTAATGTTTTTATAAATTTCTAAAGTTTGTTGTGCTATTGATTCCCACGAATATTTCTTTCTGAATTCGAGGGTTTTGATTGGCAAATTTGTACCAGGCCAATTACTGACTATTCTGGTGATTTCCTCGGCTATTTTTTGAGCATTTTTTTGAGGCACAAGCCAACCATTTTCGTTTGTTTTGATGATTTCAGGAAGTCCTCCCACATCTGTCGCTAAAACGGGTATTCCACAAGAAATAAGTTCGATTGAGAATAGGCTCATTCCTTCCATAAGCGAAGGAATAACTCCTATATCGCTTATATTTATAAGAGGAATCAATCCGTCATGATCGACATTTCCATAGAGCCTAAAATCAACACCAACTGATTGGTCTAATTCAGCCTGAACTTGTTTTCTATATATAGGAAAGTCTTCAGCATCATTTCCAGCAAATAAAAAAACAGATTTCTGCTTTATATCATCACTCAATAAGTTGAGTGCTTTTGCTAGATATAAAACTCCTTTTGTAGGCGCCCATCTTCTGGCACATAAAAACACTACTTTTTTCTCCAGTCCCTGTTCGGTCTTTAATTTCAATTTTTCGTTAGAACCAATTTCCCGAAAACCATCAGTATCAAATCCATTTGGAATAAAATAACTATTATTCTGGCTAGGCAGGAGGTTAAGGCTCGGGGCAATAATGGCGTTGAAATGAGCTAAAAAACGTTGCTGCAAATAACGGGTTATTTTGGTTTTTTTCAGGAATAGGTATTCACCATAATGGTTGGTAAATATGATCATGAATTTTTTTGAAATCTTTTTACTCAACCGAACGCTCGAAAGATAGTCATGCTGGTGTATTATATCCGGATGAATATCTTTGATAAGGTTTAGTTTTTTAGAAATCCTGAAGTTTTGACGTATTCTATCAAAAGGTGTAATTGTAAAACCCAGCCCTCCGCTTTCAAATCCTTTTAGTTGTTGGGCTATTTTATAAATTGGATCTTTGATTTCCAACAGGTACCAATCAATACCATTGCGATTTTCAACGGTCAAATAATCTCTGTTCGATAAGGAATAGGTCATTACACTCGGAATAAGTCCTAGTTTTTGCTGCTGCTGTGCCAAGTATTTGATATGGTATTCAACACCGCCAATCTGCCCTTTGTTTTTTTCACGATAAATATGGAGGATTTTCATTAAATATGTTTGCTGATATTGTGTAAACTGTCTACTTTATAGCCTTTCCTTATGCTGATTTCTATCATTTTAGAAAGAATTTCGATCTCTTTGATACCAATATAAAACGGATGATCAAATACCATTTTATACTTTCCTTCGCTGTCGAGCTGTTTTTCAAATTCAGATAAAATTTCTTCAGATGAATAACCCAACGCTCTCAAATTCTCGACAAATCCAACGTTTCCATGTTGTCCTAAAACATTAGTAGGAAAATGAAGAAGCCCCGAAACTTCCGGATTTGGTTGTTTGCCTGTGAAATATTCATCCGCTAAAACTGAAAAGCCTCTTTGTCTGAGTACGTTGTCTATCCCCAAAGGAGATTGCCAGCAAGGTGATGCAAAAGAAATTGGCTGCGGAAGTTGGTGTTGTCTGAAATATCCAAGTCCGTAGTCTATTTCCTGAAGGATTTTTTCTTCATTCCAGTTTTTAGCATTTTTTTCCCATAGTGTATGGTTTTTCCCTCCATGTAGCCCAAGTTCATGCCCATGGTTTATTATATCTTGGAGTATTTTCTTTTGTATAGCTCCTATTTTAGGGTTGAGCAGTAAGGCGACAATACTATTGGTTACTCCAAGTTTGCTAAACATTGAAAAAGTTCCTTGTGTTGTTTTATTAGAAAACCCGTATTTAAACTTTTCTTTTAGAAATGAAGACCGATCGAATGATCTTCCCATACTTACAAAAAAAGTACATTTCGCATTATAATTCTCAAATAGCTTAAGAAGATTAGGAACCCCTTTTTGGAGGCAGATATGCGTATCTATATCAAATCTAAAACAAATATATTTTTCCACTTCTACGATTTAAAAAACTATAACGGGTTAAAAATAGCTTGCAGTATTTTTACTACTATTTTAAAATGCTAAAAATAGATTATTTTTTATTCCGAAGTAATGATCCTTAATTAAAAATATTTAACCTGAATATTTTAACCATTAGCCTTTTTTGTAAACAGCTTTTTTCTGTATCATCATTACAAAGCTGCACCACTGTCTGCAAAAAGCGGAGAATAAATCACGTTTCCAGGTAAGACTTTATTTGCTATATCCAATTCAGCTTTAGAATTATCTGTTTCTTTTGGCTGTATAATTATGGTATCTTCTTTTGCAAGGTTCTCCAATAATGTGTCCGTTTTCGTCTTTACATCCGTTTTTCGGATTAATGGCTGTTTTTGTTTAGAAGTAAAAAAACTTTTGGTTCCTATAAAGCATGGCACCACTGTTATGTATGTACATAAAATGAGTGTAAGCCTGGATAGGAAATTAATTCTTAACATGATGTTTTCGTTGAAGCTTCTAGTTGTTATAATGGGGCAGTAGACTTGGGCTAATCTGAAACAAAGTTTTTTATTAATCCTAAATTATCCTAGCGCAAAGTAATAAGTGGTAGCTATAGCGGATAAGTGGTAAAATGCAGGAGTAAGTGACTTGAGGGTAGTAAAAATAGAAGGGATAATAAGGGGTCGAAAGTCGAAAGTCGAAAGTCGAAAGTTGAAAGTTGAAAGTTCAAAGGTTGAAAGCTAAAAAGTCAAAAAGGTCATAAGGTTGGGTGCTTATTTACTTTTGTTTTCTTCGATTTCTTGTAGATAAGTAAGAAGAAAATAAAAATCTTCGATAATGGTTTGGAAGTTATCGGGTAATATTAGATTTTTTTGGTTGAGGTAGTTGAATAGTATATAATTCAGGCTTTTTTGTAGACTGTTGGGTGTAGTAAATCCGAAAAGATTTATGTGGCTTTGATCTGTTGTTTTCATGTTTAATTATTTAAAAACAAAGATGAGGTATTATTTTTAAAATGTTGTCATATAGGAAGTTGACAGTGTGTTTATTGGGAAAATTTAAACGGCAAAGAAAACTTTACCATTTAACTTTTGTTTGAAGATGGTAGGGGTTTTGTGTGTAATAATAGAGTAGGTTCTAGACTATTTATTTAATGTTTTTTAATTAAATTTTTAATTCGTTCAAACTTCGAATGTTTTTCAAACATTCCAAATATTTGGGTAAATATGAATAAAGAAAGAATTAATACAGCAATGATAGGCATAAAATAAAAGCCAGATATAATTAAAACAATATAAAAAAGAAATACAGCGATAGTCCTATATGTATTCATCATGGTTGATGTTGGTTTCAATTCTTTTAAAATTTTTTCAGCATCAATTAATGCGGTATCAATTTTTTTTTGAATTTTTTCTAATCTTCGGATTTGAAAATCATTTGATTCTGATTCCATTTTTAAATTAAAAAGTTCTTCTTCTTTACTGTTGAAAATATTTAAAATACGCAATAAATGATCCATATTGAGGGATAAGGTATTTAATCTTAATCTTATTATTAATACCAAAAAAAAGAACACACTGCTTAGTAAGCAAAGAAGCATTATTAATATATATAAATCATGACGAGAAAAGTGAGTTTGAATTTCAGTAATCCAACTCATTAAATTATTTTCAATACATTGTCCATAGTAAATATGTAAATGTGAAATAAAATTTTTAAAAACCTCTGGCTCTTTTCCCAAAAAATTAGCTGAAGCGACTGTTAAAAATCCTGAAAAAGCTAGCCCTCCTAAAAAAACACTTTCAAGCATCCACGCTTCAGATCTATAATTAATGTTTTTTACTTCACTTTCGAGCTTAGCTATTCTTGTGTCATTTATGTCTATTGGATCGAGTTCCACAATTCCGAAGCCTATTAATTCATCTGATAAGAATATGTCAGGATATTTTTTACTAACATCTTCATATCCTATAGAAATGATATCGTCATTATTTATTTTGAATTTCTTCTCAAGTTGTGGAGTTGCAGAAATTATTCCTAATGACTCTCTATATCTTAATGAGAAAAATACAGGCAGAATACAAATAGCCATTGAAAGAATGGAAAGAAAAAGTATTAGTATATATATGTACCACTTATGAGAGCTCATTATATGATAATAAAACCAAAATGAGAAGAAAAAACCAAAAAATGCTTGATAGATAAGTAGTCCTTCGGGCATTTCATCATTAATTGTAATTTTGGGATTTTCAGAAGAATATTTAGGGTTCAAATACTTTGAATATTTTTTCTCTAATTTTTTTTGATATCGACTGTAGAAAAATATTAATAAGCCTAATTGAAGGAGTTGAACTATAATAAAAATAGGAGTTGAAAAATTATTATTCAAATAGAATAATAAAACTGTTATTCTTAAAATCTGATCTGTAATGAATAGCCATGAGGTATATTTTAACTTTAATTGTACTTGTAACTGTTGAGAAACTAAATTCGTTTGCTTCATAATTTTAATTATTTATATAAAATCTTGAACCATTAGAATTATTAATGATTCTTATATAGATGAGATTTTGTTATTGTATTTATTGCTAGATACTATTGTATATTGTTAAGCAAAAAAATGGTGTCTTGGAAAGATTTGTGGTTCTCAAATATATAAAAGTTTTGTTAAAATTCGCTATATGAGATTTTTTTAGATTCTTTCTGAAGAATTTGAAAAAGTTCATAAAAATGTTAGTTGGCTCAAATAAATTTTTAATTATCTAATAAAGCTATTGTTATATAGGAATTACCAACCTATAGGTCACCATTATATTTATTTTTATTGCAAAGCCAACTTCTAAATTTAGTTTGACAGGGGTTTTTACATTGTCGGAATCCCATTTAAATACACATAAATAGCCATACAAAGGATTATGATTATTTCTACTATCTACAAAACTTTTATGTTGATGTATTTAATATGAACTGCTTTTCGATCAATAACTCAATATAAAAAACTAAAAGCGAATATAATAGTAACAACACTTGCCAAAGCCATTCCGCCTTTATTCTTAAAGAAAAGATAATGTATTGCCGTAAGAGCAAGAAATATTTCTAAAATTCCAAATACAATTAGAAAAGGAGTAGGTTTAAATAGTTTCATAGTGTAAAAACAGAATTTTTATTCCAATTTGCTTTTTCGTATTTCAATTACAAATATTTTGAAAACAGCGTATGGTTAGAAAGAACTGCCTCAAACTTTTCCCGACCACTTAGTTCGAGATTAGCGTTTAGGTTTGGATTTCTAGGATTATAAAGCTGATAATCAAAAAGCATTATTTTTTTTCCAAGGAAAGTTATATTGGCTTCGTCTTCGTTTTTGATTTTTAGGCTTTTTACAGCTGTATTGACTAAAACTTTAATTTCTTGGTTGCTATATTTCATGTTTAAGCTTTCTTCAAGAATATCTAATGCTTTTGAATTGCTTGCCAATCCGTCATCAAAAAGATAAGGCAATAATTTGCTTATCGCTTTTTCGGGTTTGTTTTGTGCTAAAAAGAGTTTTGCATACGATGTGGCAATATAGATATCGTCAGCTCTCATTTCCTTTCCGCAAAAATGTAAGTATTTATATTTCTTGTCAAATAGATAGATGTAGTCGGAAGCTTTTTTATATTCTTTTTTTTCGAAATAGATTTCGGCTAATTCTTTTGCACTCCTGTTTTTATAAAGAGCATATTGTTCTATGATTCCACCATAAGATTCTTTTTCATTGTAATCAGAATTTAAAATTTCCGAAAATATTAAAATAGCTTCATCGTTTCTGCTCAATTTTCGTAAAACAATTCCAATATTAATTTTGCTCTCGGTTTTAGAAAAGAATCTGGATATTGGTTTAAAAATGAAGTGAAGCTTTCCAGGACTTTCTTATTTTCTTCGCGATAAGCATGGGTTACAGCTTTTTCAAAGCTGATTTCATCTTCAGCAGTTTCCATTTCTTGGGATGAAGTAAGAAACGAAGAAAACAATGTGATTGTGATTAAAAGCTTTTTCATACAATTAGCGTTTTTCAAATATAAAAAATCCTCAACTGCAATCTACAATTGAGGATTTTCATTTCTATATAATCTGCCAACTACAAATTTTCTGCAACAAAATTCTGGGAGTATTCCTTTATGCTTTGCCTTACGGTTCTAAACTGTGCTGTAATTTCGTGGACTGTTCCCACAGCTTTTGCCGGGTCAGGAAAATTGTGATGGAATTTTTTTGCTTTGGAGAGAAAGATTGGGCAACTTTCATTGGCATTGTCACAAACGGTGATTATAAAGTCAAAGTTGATGTGGCTGTATTCGTCGATGTGGTTGGAAGTATGGGCAGAAATATCAATACCGTCTTCTTTCATGATAGCAATAGCGTTTGGGTTTACGCCATGGGTTTCGATTCCGGCACTATAAATTTCAGCTTTGTTGCCGGCAAAATACCTTAGATAGCCTTCGGCCATCTGGCTTCGGCAACTGTTTCCTGTGCAGAGCACGAGTATTTTTTTTGTCATAATTTTAAACTAATAGATGCAGAATTTTGCGTCGAAACCAAAAATTAATTGCAACACTATTACTGATGTGGTGATGATTATGGGCTTTTTATATTTGATAAGCTTTTGTTTCATATTATTAACAGCAGCCCGAATTGGGTGAACAGCCTGAACTGTTTGCACGCAGGTCTGATAAATTAAGCTTTTGTTTTTCTGATGGAATACCACAGGCATCCTGAGCCAGGCAGGCCGTAGTTTTGTTTTTCAATACAAATGTTTTTTGGTTAAACTCCAGGTCGTATTTGCCAATGGTGGTGCTTTGGTATTCTACTTCAATTTCAAAATCTCCAATGCCCAGTTTTTCTTCCGAAAGTTTAATGATGGTAAGCAGTTTACCTGGTTTTAGCCGGTGTTCGTAATCGTCTGCATTCCAAAGTTGAAAGTTGACGACTTTTTCTTTTCGGATAGTACCGCCACAGTCGATAAAATTTTTAGTAATCATACCTACTTCGGTAACATGAAAATGTTCCGGTACAAATGTTCCGTCTTCTAATTGGAATTCTACATTTTCGAGAGAGGGAAGAATTTGTTTTACTTCTGATAGTTTCATAGTTTTATTTATTTGTTTAATGCAATATTGCGATATAGGTTAACAAAAAAAATGCCTAACAGCATTTTGCCTTTGTGACGGTTTGCACAGTTTGAGAAAAGTAGGTGTTTAGAATCTCAATTGTTTTTTCATCGATGCAATAGCAGATTGTGTTTCCTTCAATACTTCCTTTGATGATTCCGGCATTTTTTAATTCTTTCAGGTGTTGCGAAACCGTTGGTTGTGCCAAAGGAAGCTCATTGACAATGTCGCCACAAATACATTCGTTTACTTTTGCCAGATATTCAATAATGGCAATTCTTGCGGGGTGTCCCAATGCTTTGGCTATGGTAGCTATTTGGTTTTGCTTGTCTGTAAAATGTTCTGTTTTAGTTGCTCCCATTTTTTATAATTTAATATTGCAATATTACGATAAATATTTTACGCGTAAAATATTTTTTTGCTGCATATTTTCCTTGTCTTTTTTGATCGTTGTGCAATATATGAGAATAAAAGATTAGGATAAAGTGACTAAAGTAAAGGAACCAAAAGATATAAGAAATCTCAGCTAAAGTTATCTTTTAAACGATATAAAGCAAATACCCCAAAATTCCTCCGCCAATGACTACAAAGGCACTGTTGATTTTGCGGAATTTGAAGACAATAAGCGAACTGATTATCCCAATAACGACTGTTCTCCAGTCTGTGATACTGTCTTTTGCCATTTCATAGCAAACTGTAATGATGATGGCTACAGAGGCTACATTTACGGCATCTAAAAATACGGACAACAATTTTGAGCTGCGCATTTTTTTCATCAGCGGATGGAGCAAGGCCACAAAAATAAATGAGGGCATAAAAATAGCCAGAGTAGAAATAAGTGCACCTGACAGTCCGTTAATCTGATATCCTATAAAAGTAACCGAGGAAAAAACAGGTCCGGGTGTGAATTGCCCAACAGCAATGGCATCTATAAGCTGTTGCCTGCTGAGCAGTCCGGTTGCGACCAATTCTGCATCTAAAAAAGCAAATAATACATATCCGCTACCATAAAGTATAGCACCAATCTTTAAAAAAATAAGAAAAAGATTGAGGTTTTTAGCAGATACAACTTCAGAATCTGAAATTTGCAACAAAGTGATAGGAATAAACAAACCCGCAGTTCGCTGTTGATTTATAAAGTGTATTGCCATTGCTAATATTCCGGCTCCGAACAATAAAAAAACTTCATTAATTCCGTATAAAGACAGCAATAGTACGCTAAAACCAATGGCCCACAATTGCAGGTTTTTTAAAGATTTTTTTGCTAACGGATAAATGGCAGCCAATATTACTGCTATTATGGCCGGTTTTATTCCGTATATGAATGGTTGTACTTCCGGAAGTTGGTCATATTGCTGATAAAGCCATGCAAAAAATAAAGTGATACTAACGGCAGGGAGTATAAAGCATAGTCCCGCTATTAATAAACCTTTCCAACCAGCCCTGTCTTGTCCTACATGAATTGCCATTTCGGTGCTGTTAGGTCCGGGAATCAGGTTTGTAGCGCCTATCAGATCAAGAAAATGCTGTTCAGACATCCAGCGTCTTTTGGTTACAACTTCCTGTTGCATCATAGCGATATGGGCCGCAGGACCTCCAAAGGCTGTAAATCCTAATTTTAGAAAAACTTGTGTAAGTTCTTTCAGGCGATGCTCTTTTTTCACGCTTTTGGTTTATTTGTTAGCTACTGATGCAAATAATAGTATCGTTTTAAATTATCAAATAAATCCCAATTGTTTCATAATGCTCGTTCTGTCATAGGCCTGTGTATGTCCCTCAATTTTTCCATCTTTAATGTGGTAAAACGTCATGCCATGTGCTTCTATCTTTCTGTTCGTTGCGGGCCATTCGCCAATGTTTCCGGTATTTGTTCCGGTCATAATCCAGGTGATGGCGACAATATTGCCGTCTGATATGGCCGTCCTGATGTCGAAATGAATATCAGGAAATGGACCAAAGGTATGATGCAATCGTGTTGCAAATTCGTCATGGTTCAACGTTTTGCCTTCCCAGGGATCTGCATTGTCAAGATGAATGGTATATTCCGGTGCCAGATATTTGGGAATGTCTTCCAATTTTTTTTCGTTCCAGATACGTTGCATGAATTCTCGTATCAATGTTTCGTTTGCCATTATTATTGTCTGTTTTTATCGCTGTATATGAGCAATTAATAATTTAAAATTTATCAAATATAGCCTGCTTACGAATCTTGCCAAAATATTTTTTCCAGAATTAAAATGTTACTATCTTGCCGCGCATTTTTAACAAGCTAACTAAAAAAAACGAACGAATGAAAACTAAAATTACGGCCTTTGCAGCGCTGTTTATATTTATCCTTTTGATGGGATGTTCCGGCGGAGATGATGGAGGATCTAGTTGCGGAAAAGTAGAATCAGTTACTTTTTCTACAACTCCTGTTGCGGTAACACTTTACTTTACTGGCGGCAATAATGCCAATTCCTTTAGGGTAGAATATGGTCCTACCGGATTCAGACAGGGAACAGGAACATCTGTAGTAACTTCAAATACACAGGTAGAAATTACCGGACTGGTTCCTTCTACAACTTATGATTTTTATATTACCGGAATTTGTAGCGACACAGAAAACAGCGCCCCTTATAAACTTTCAAGCGTTACAACACAAGCCAGTCAATGTACAGGAACTACCTCAGTACAGTTTGGTCAATTATATCCTGATCAGATTGACCTTCAATTTACCTATTCAGGCGGATATGCAGAATATTACGAAGTGGAATATGGACCGGTAGAATTTACTTTAGGAACCGGAACCAAAGCAACTACTTCTTTCGGGACTTCTTCAAAAACTCTTACAGGAATCCAGGCTTCAACAAACTACGATTTTTATGTACGTTCTTATTGTGCTTCTGGCGAAAAAACTCCTTTTGTCAAATTCAGCTATACAACTATGAATGGATGTCCGAAACCTACTAATTTGTCAAGTTGGATTGTTTCAGGAAGTTGTAATAGTGGTACCGCAACCAGAGCTTTTTCATGGAGCTATTTAGCTGGTACGCCACAAAGTTATACGATTTCTATTGTTCAGGGAGCTACTGATAATCCTGCTGCAGGAAATACTTTTGTTACTTCTACAACTGGTATATCTATTTCAAATATGTTCTGTAATTGGAGGGCTTTTTATGTAAGAGCCAATTGTACATCCAATGACAGCAGCGAATGGGCCGGACCTTATTATTTTTAAGAAACTTTAAAAAGAATAATAAAAAAGCGGGTTTCCGGAAAGGAAGCCCGCTTTTTTATTTATGCAAAACTTATTTATTATTTTTTAGGAATAAACATTTCCGGATTTTTCATAACCATCCATATCGCCATCCCAAAAATGATTATCATGTAAATTACAAATCCTATCGCTAATGCCAATAATACTTTAAGAATAATATCGCCTATGCTTTTTTGTGTATAGTATTCCTTATAAAACCATACCATAATAATCGGATAAGCAATAAAGGTTGAGAGCGTCATGAAAGTCACAAAGATTGCCGGTGTATCTTTCAACAGGTATAAGATTGGAAAGAAAACAACAATGGAAACGATTGTATAATAAATCAAAGTATAGGTATTCATAATTACATGTTCGTAATAATTCTCTCCCCATTTTTTGAATACCAGGGCTGTTACAATCGAAGCCAGTGGAATTAACAGTAACATGATTATTGAACTATAGGACGACAATAAGGACATTGCATCATGCATACCGGGCATAGTTAATTTCTGTTGCCCATAGATTTTTTGCATGTAATTTTCCATTATTACATCTGACTTGATGACTTTAAAGGAAAGGAAGGCAGAAATACCGCTCAATACAAAGGCGAGTAGGATGGGTTTATAATGATTAACCCTATCACCATCGATAAATTTTTTTGCCGTTTTTCCAGGGTTTCTGGCAACATTTTTTAGAGAATAGAAAAAGCCTTTATTGGTGTGTACGGCCAGATATTGGACTTCATCAATGAGGTATTTGCGATCAATCCTTTTGTATTTTTTTTGTCCGCAGTTACTGCAAAAATTTTCAGTTATAGGGCGGTTGCAGTTCAGGCAATTGTTTTCCATTTTTATAAAATATGTTGGAAGTTATTATTTGGAGTTTCGCGATTTGATTTCTGTATTAAGTTGGCCAAAGCGAATATAATTTGGAAGCATCGTTAGCATACAACCCGGAATAATGGCAATAAGTGCGAAATTTTTACTTTTTATACCTATGAAAAGAAGTCCGGCACATGCTATAAGCATTACGATACTGAATGCAATCAGGACACTTTTTAGTGTATTTTTTTGTTTGTGCAGCTCTTCCAGCGTTAATTCAGAGAGTTTGTTGGTTTTCATAGGATTGGATTGTTGTTTTGCATTATGTTAAAAACATCCCAAATATAATAAATCCCCAATTGCTATTACTAGTAGGGATTATATTTCTAAATTAAAAACGGATGTTCTATGCCTTGAATAGGTTTATAGTTTCTGTAATTAAAGCCTGCATCAACTCATCTGCCTTATGATGTTTTAGGGTTGCAGTGTTTTGTCCAGACCAAAAATTTATCATATCTGTTCTTCCTTGTGCCAGAGCAGCTACTCTTAAAGGAGCAATTAGCCTGGTTTGTAAAGGAAATGGCAATACTTCGGTTTCAAATTTTACTTCGTCAGCTATTTTGTTGCTTACCATTCTGCCCACTCTTCCGGTGAGTGATTTTGAAAGAACCGTATGTTTTGGACTGCCGGAAAGCAATACCTCTTTATGTAGAGGAGTAGCACCTGATTCGTCAGTAACCATAAAAGCAGTGCCTAATTGAACGGCATCTGCTCCCAGCATCAGTGCCGCGGTAATACCTTTGGCATCTGTAATTCCTCCGGCAGCAATGATTGGTGTAGTTGTTTTTGCTTTTAGCTGCTGAATAAGTGTAAAGAGTCCGGTCTGAGAATCCTGTGCCGGCCTAAGAAAAGACGGACGGTGGCCTCCGGCCTCAAATCCGGAAGCTACAATGGCATCAACTCTGGCTTCTTCTAATGCCAACGCTTCATCGAGTGTTGTTGCCGCGCCTATTGTTTTGATACCCAGCCTGCGTGCTTCTGCAAGAATTTCTTTGGAAGGTATGCCAAATATAAAACTAAACACAGCCGGGCGAATTTCAAACAAAACTTCTACCTGTTTTTCAAATTTGGAAGGAATGTCTGTTGATAATTCTGGCAATGGAATATTCAATTCGTCAAAGTAAGGCTTAAATAGTGCCTTTACCCTGTCTAAAGATTCTTTTGGATAATCAGCCAGGCTTTTGTCAACATCTGATACCCATAAATTAATATTGTAAGGTTTGTCGGTTTTAGCATTGATTGCTTTTCCTGCTTCCCTTATTTCTTCAGGAGTGAGAGTATAGGCTCCAAAACTGCCTAATCCACCTGCATTGGAAACAGTGGCAAGAAGTTCAGCAGTCGAAAAACCACCACCCATTGGACCCTGCAATATCGGGTATTGGATGCCTAACAACTCTGTTATTTTAGTTTTATTCCACATGATTTACTCATTTATATGTGTCAATAATTTGTTAACGATAACCCATTTTCCATCAATCAGAGACAGACTGAGCAGGTCGTAATAATTGTACTCAAAAATAGGAACGTGGGTTTTCGCAACGGCAATCGTATTGATAATTTCTATGGAGATGATTTCCATACCAAATTTAGTTCCTAATGCGTTCGGGCTTTTTCGATTTTTTACACCTTCCAAATACTCTTCAAACGTTTTAAAATAAGGTTCTCCATTTATATCGCCTGATAAAAATGCCATCGGATGGAAAGCGCTTCGGAGCAGATGGATGTCACCTACAAAAATACCATTAAAATAATCTTCCAGTACGGAAGTTATCAGTTTTCTGTCTTCGTTTATATTTCTCATCTTTTCTGTTTTTAGTGATTAAGCGATGCGATGTCCGGCTACATGACCGCCATCCAGATTGATGATTTCTCCGGTTACAAAATTACTTTCAGCAAGATATAAGGCAAGTTCAGCAACATCTTGTGTTTCTCCAATTCGATTAAGGAGATGTAATCCTGCGAGGTTATCAGCATCGGCAACCCCAATTTTGGACTGTAACGGACTTCGTATAATGCCGGGAGCTATAGTATTGATACGGATGTTGTTTCTTCCAAATTCAGCGGCAAGTTGTTTCGTAAGTGCATGAATACCTCCCTTACTTGAAATGGGCGCGGTGGCTGGAAAACCGTCAATAGCGTGGTCAACCAATACGGTGCCTATGTTGATGATGGCTCCTCCGTCCTGAGTAAGCATTTGCCTGATAGCAGCCTGACTTGTAAAAAAAGTTCCTTTGAGATTAATATCTAAAAAACGGTCCAAATCTTTTTCTTCTACATCCAGGAAAGGTTTGGGTTGGAAGACTCCAGCATTGTTTATCAATACATCGGCACTGCCAAAATGTTTGACGGCTGTTTCAATAAGCTGTTTTCCTACTGATATGTCGCTTATATCTCCGGCTACCGAAACGAGATGCTCTTCGTGTCCCAACTCTTTTTGGGCGTTTTTAAGATTGTCTGCATTAGCAGAATTGATTACTACATTGTATCCTTTTTCTAAAAATAGCTTTGCAATAGATTTTCCGATTCCGGTTGATGCTCCTGTTATTATTGCTGTTTTTGTTTTCATTGTTGTTAATTTTTAAGAATTGCTTTTTTGTGCCGTAATACCTTTTTCGCGCAGAACCGAAACCTGTTCTCCGGCAAAACCCCAGTCGTCAAGTTCTATTTCCTGTAGGACTATATGAGTAAGATTGGGGTCTTTGCCTAATATATCGCTCATGAGATTTGTTACGCCGGCAATCAATTGCTGTTTCTGTTCTCTTGTAACACCTTCACGGGTTAGTTCAATTTTTACATAGGGCATGGTCTTGTACTTTAAATGATTAATTTATAGTACAAAGGAAGGGAGGAATTTTAGGAGGGATGAGTGACATAGGTCACATTCCGTAGCAGGCTATTTTGAAGAATTGTACAACCTGCTCAGGGTTTCTCTTGAAACACCCAGATAGGCCGCAATCAGATGCTTCGGAACCATATTATAGAGGGCAGGGTAGAGTGCCAGTAGTTCCTCATATCGGGTTTTGGCATCATTATTCATGAAAGAAAGGAGCCTTTTTTGTGCCGCAACATAGCCTTTGTTAGTCCGCCATCTGAAAAAATATTCGACCTGGTGTAATTCACGGCATATTTTCTCTCTGGCTTCATTAGTAATCGAAATGACTTCTGCATCTGAAATACAGTCAATAGTGATGGTAGCCTTGGATTTGTTGTATAAAGCGGCGTAGTCTGATGTCCACCAGGTAGGCATGGTAAACTGAAGGATATGCATTTTAATATTGTCGTTCATAAAAAATGCTTTCAGACAACCGGAAAGGACAAAGTATTCTTTTTCGACATCATCACCTTCGTTGATAATGACCTCACCTTTTTTAAAAGATTCGGCTTTGAAATGTGAAAAGAAATGTTCAAACTCCTCTTCTGATAAGGAAGCGGTTTTTGCAATATGCTGTTTTAAGATTTCTTTGCCTTCCATTTTAATATGTTTATTATGGCTATGACCTTTGTTTTTGAAATTGCTATACTATTGTTCCTTTATTGTATCCAATAAATCATCCAATTGGCTGAAACGGCTTTCCCAGATTTTTTTGAACTGTTCGAGCCATTTGTCTATTTCTTTCATCTTGTTAATTTCAAGCTGGTAATAAATTTCCCTGCCTTGATGTTCTGGTTTTACCAATTCGCATTCAGCCAATATTTTAAGATGTTTTGAGACTGCCTGACGTGTAGTGTCAAAATGTTCTGCGAGGGCATTAGGAGTCATGGGCTGTAAAGCAATCATGGCGATAATGGCTCTTCTGGTTGGATCTGCAATTGCCTGGAAAATATCTCTTCTCATATTGTCTTAATTTGATAAACAGTAGAAGCAACTAATTGGTTGCAAATTTAAATGCAACTTTTCGGTATCACAAATGTTTTAATGTTTATTTTGGTGAATGTTATGGTTAGTGGATCAATGCCTGAGCAAAAGCAATAATATGTCCGTAAGGGTCTAAAAAAATAACACCCCTCTCTCTCGGGTTTTTGTTTTTAATGGGTTGCTCTGTTGGTCAGTCGTCTATAGAGTGATTTGTATCAGCCGGATTGTTTTATGGTTTAATTATTATAATGAAACTATGACTTAAAAAACTCACCAAAATGCCATAATATGCCCGATGGGTCATGAAGAAAACACTCTCTACCCCAATCG
The DNA here is from genome assembly GCF_001899155.1 of Flavobacterium sp. 38-13. Classification (NCBI taxonomy): domain Bacteria; kingdom Pseudomonadati; phylum Bacteroidota; class Flavobacteriia; order Flavobacteriales; family Flavobacteriaceae; genus Flavobacterium; species Flavobacterium sp. 38-13. The sequence continues at coordinate 549,470 of NZ_MKVG01000007.1, read as the reverse complement.
TGATTGCGGATAGGAACGAGTCTTGCATTTTTGTATTTAGAGGTAAGGTCTAAGGACAAAAGATTGTCCCAACAGACCTGTACATCTTCTACTTCTAAAAAAATCATGGTATTGTCTATCCAGTCTTTCACATAAGCATCCTGCAAGTAAAACCCTAAACCTTCCTGTGTTTTGAAAAAGGACATGTTAGGAAACAGTTCGACTTCTTCAAATCCTAAATCTTTGTAAAAGCTACGGGATATTTCAAAGTTTTGGGCCCCGATAAAAGGACGAATAGAAGTGGTTTTAATTTTCATGGCTTTCTTTTTCTATAAATTTAGTGAAATTCTTTGCATTTGTCAGAAGAACGTAGCCAATTATTATTTTTATGAAGTGATAAATAAGCCAGCCTGATCGGGGATAATCTTTTAAAAACTCTTTCTGTTGCCAAAAAGTAATTAGGTCTGAACAAAAAACAGGCAGGCTTTCTATCAATATCAGTGCACCTACTATGATTATTGCAATGGTTAGCACAGTTGTACTTTTAATAGTAAGGTCTATTCTTTCTTCTTTGAAATTATGGTTAAGTTTTAATTTTTCGATAATCCAGGTTGTTTTAAAAAGGAATAACCCTATTGTAATTATAAAAAATGCGATAACCGAAAAAAGTCCTAGCCAAAGTAATAGTAGGCTTTGGAAATCGATGCTTCCATTCGCAAATGAAATTGTCGATAAAAATTGAGGAACTATAGAAATACAACTGAATAATAGCCACAATCCTATAATTTTGAGAAGCAGTTTCCAAAAAGTATCAATTAGCATATTTTAGAGTTTAAGTTAAGACTATTTTGAAAATTTTTCCAAAACTTCATTCAAAGAAGGGAGAAAATAAATTTGTCCCATTTTATTGCTCTCAAAAATAAAATCTTTCAGACTTTTACTCTGATAGCGGCTGAAATCTCCCACAATGACAAGACGGACACGATAGGTTGAAAATTTTTGGAGTATTTCGCCCGCAATTCCTGTTTTCAGGTCAAAAAAAGCCGAAGTGATGTTTTTTTCATAGATTATGATTTTGTCAAAACCCTGATAATACAAATTGCCAAGTAAATCCAGTCCGTCATCTGAGGTTTTGATTATTTCATCATCTGAAATTATTTCGGCTATGTTGGTGTCTTTTAAGGTATGCGTTTTTATTTTCATAATCATGAGGATGTTTTCCAAATATAAAAAAATCCCTGACTGAAATTTGAAATCAAAAATCTCAAATCAAAAATCTCAAATCAAAATTATTAACTCAAAGCCTTTACAAGCCCATAACTATCCTCCAACAAACGATAGCGAATAATTAAGCCATTCTCAATCGTGAAATGTATAGAAAATAAACTTTCATATGTTTTTCCGGTTCTGGTCATTCGGGAAGAAAATTCACCTGTTACTACGGCATGATTATCTTCTGCCAAAATATGATCAATTGTGGCACCCAAAGGTTCTGTGTTAGCCCATAATAATTCAAAAAAGGCTTTAACTTCTTTTTTAGTGCTTTTCTTTCCGAGCCAGGGAGCCACTTCTTCATTTCCCGGCACCAACCAGTCTACATTTTCAGGAAAGTAAGTCAATAGTTTTTCTAAATCTCTTTGGGCAAGCGCTCCAAGATAGTTTTGAATTGTATGTAATGTTTCTTGTTTAGTGGTAGAATCCATAATAGTAGATAGCAATTATATATCTATCAAATATAAAAAATCCCCGACTGCAAATTGCAATCGGGGATTTATATTCTAAAGTCTCAAGTCTCAAGTTTTTAGTCTAAAGTCTCTAGTCTAAAGTCTAAAGTCTCAAATCTAAAATCTAAAATTACTCATTCACTATGACCCATTCGCCAGAAGCCAAAAGACTTTCTGCCTTTTTGTATTTCATAGTTTCGGTTTTGCCGCTCATGACATGCTTCACGGTAACATTGTCGTTACGGTTGATTTTTGGCATATCACGTACGATGGTTTCCGTCACCTGAGGTCTCTGTGTTTGTCCGGCTTCACGGTTTGCAGCAGCAGCTTCGTCAGTATTTGGAATCTCGTCTTTTGAAGTCTTGTAGTTTTCTTTTGGACGGGCAACTTCTCTTGCTTCGTGGATTTCAGGATTGTTCTGTTGTGGCAGGTCTCCTTTGAATAAGAAAGAGATTACTTCTTTATTGACATTGTCAATCATGTTTTTAAACAGGTTGAAAGCTTCGAACTTGTAAATCAATAAAGGGTCTTTTTGTTCGTGTACTGCTAACTGAACAGACTGTTTCAATTCGTCCATTTTGCGCAGGTGCTTTTTCCAGGCTTCATCAACAATTGCAAGCGTGATGTTTTTCTCGAAATCGCTTATCAATTGAGCTCCTTCCGTTTCGTATGCCTTTTTCAGGTCGGTTACGACATTAAGGGTTTTGATTCCATCAGTAAACGGAACAACGATTCTTTCGAACTGGTTGCTTTCGTTTTCAAAAACATTCTTGATGATAGGGTAGGCTTCTCTTGCACTTCTTGCGGTTTTTTCATTATAAAATTCCAAAGCCGACTTGTATACTTTTCCTGTCAGTTCCTGAGCTGAAATTTTTGCGAAATCAGCTTCATTTACCGGAGAGGTAATAGAGAAATAGCGAATCAATTCGAATTCGAAGTTTTTGAAATCATTGGACGCTTTGTTCGCCTCAACAATCACTTCGCAAGTGTCATACATCATGTTGGCAATATCCACTTTCAGACGCTCTCCGTGCAAAGCATGGCGACGACGCTTGTAAACTACTTCACGTTGGGCGTTCATAACGTCATCATATTCCAAAAGACGCTTACGTACACCAAAGTTGTTTTCTTCTACTTTTTTCTGTGCTCTTTCGATAGACTTTGTCATCATAGAGTGCTGGATTACTTCGCCTTCTTTCAAACCAAGTCTGTCCATAACTTTAGCAACTCTTTCTGAACCGAATAAACGCATCAGGTTATCTTCAAGAGAAACATAGAATTGTGAGCTACCCACATCTCCCTGACGTCCGGCACGACCTCTCAACTGACGGTCAACACGACGCGAATCGTGACGCTCCGTACCAACAATGGCTAAACCACCGGCAGCTTTTACTTCTGGAGAAAGCTTGATATCCGTTCCACGACCTGCCATGTTGGTAGCAATAGTCACAACTCCGGCTTTACCAGCTTCTTCAACGATTTGCGCTTCCTGCTTGTGCATTTTAGCGTTAAGTACGTTGTGAGGAATGTTTCTCATCTTGAGCATACGGCTCAATAATTCTGATATTTCAACAGAAGTAGTACCAATCAATACCGGTCTTCCGGCAGCAGAAAGCTGGGTAACATCTTCAATTACCGCATTGAATTTTTCACGGGTACTTCTGTAAATTAAATCTTCTTTATCTTTTCTGGCGATTGGCTTGTTGGTTGGGATTTCAACAACATCCAATTTGTAGATTTCCCATAATTCGCCTGCTTCCGTAACTGCCGTACCGGTCATACCTGCCAGTTTGCTGTACATCCTGAAGTAGTTCTGTAATGTAATGGTAGCAAATGTTTGGGTAGCCGCTTCGATTTTTACGTTTTCTTTTGCTTCAATTGCCTGATGCAATCCGTCAGAATAACGACGTCCGTCCATAATACGTCCGGTCTGTTCGTCAACAATCAATACTTTGTTGTCGATGATAACATATTCTGTATCTTTTTCAAAAAGGGTATAAGCTTTCAAAAGCTGCGTTAAAGTGTGGATACGCTCGCTTTTTACGCTGAAATCCTGAAAAAGTTTTTCTTTTTCTTCGGCTTCAGCATCTTTGTCAAGATTCATTTTTTCGATTCTTGCAATTTCAGTTCCGATGTCTGGCAGAATGAAGAAATCATTGTCAGTGTCTCCAGAAAGGAATTTGATTCCGTTATCTGTCAATTCAACCTGATTGTTTTTTTCTTCAATCACAAAATACAAGGCTTCATCAATCTTGTGCATTTCGCGGTTATTATCCTGCATGTAGTGGTTTTCAGTTTTTTGAAGCAGTTGTTTTACCCCTTCTTCACTCAAAAACTTGATTAAAGCTTTGTTCTTTGGTAAACTTCGGTAAGCTCTTAGTAATAAAAATCCGGCTTCTTTAGTATTGCCTTCTTTTAATTGTTTTTTAGATTCTGCTAAAAACCCGTTTGCTAACTGTCTTTGTAAGTTTACCAGGTTTTCAACTTTTGGCTTTAGCTCGTTGAACTCGTGGCGGTCACCTTGAGGAACCGGACCTGAAATAATCAACGGAGTTCTGGCATCATCTACCAAAACCGAATCGACCTCATCGACAATTGCGTAATTATGTTTTCTCTGTACCAGTTCTTCCGGAGTATGAGCCATATTGTCTCTCAAATAATCGAAACCAAATTCGTTATTTGTTCCATAAGTAATATCAGCATTATAGGCCTTTCTTCTTCCTTCAGAGTTTGGCTGGTAGTTATCAATACATTCTACCGTAAGTCCGTGGAATTCGAAAAGAGGCGCTTTCCATGCGCTATCACGTTTTGCAAGGTAGTCGTTCACGGTTACAAGGTGAACACCATTTCCTGTGAGTGCATTCAGGTATAACGGAAGCGTAGCAACCAATGTTTTACCTTCACCCGTTTGCATTTCGGCAATCTTACCCTGGTGAAGTACGGCTCCTCCAATTAATTGAACGTCGTAGTGAATCATGTCCCAGGTAATTTCTTTTCCTGCGGCATTCCAGCTATTAGCCCATATTGCATTATCGCCTTCGATAGTAATATAACTTTTCGTAGCAGAAAGTTCCAGATCTTTTGGTGTTGCCTTTACTGTTACATGCGTATTCTCTTTAAATCTTCTGGCTGTTTCTTTTACAACGGCAAAAGCTTCAGGAAGGATTTCCATCAAGGTCTTTTCGGAAATATCGTAAGCTTCTTTTTCCAAAGTATCGATTGAAGCATAGATGTCTTCTCTGGCATCAATGTCCTGTGTTTTCTCTACTTCGAGTTTGTAAGAGGCAATTTTTGCATCTTTCTCAGCTCGTGCTTCCTTAATTCTCTCCTTGAAGTAAATAGTTTTTGCTCTTAATTCGTCGTGCGAAAGAGCAGCTAATGTTTCTTCGTGTGCTTTTATCTTCGCGATAATCGGCATGATGGCTTTTACATCCTTTTCCGATTTATCACCTACAAAAGCTTTTAATATGCTGTTGATGAAACTCATGGGTTGTTATATTTCTATTTATAAAATGTTGCAAATTTAAGCAAAAAAAAAGCCTCTATTGAGACTTTTTCATTGTGTTTATTATTTTTAATACTCATCCTCGTTCCAAAGATAATCTTCGTCAGTTGGATAGTCAGGCCATATCTCTTCCATTGATTCGTAGATTTCACCTTCGTCTTCTATGGACTGAAGGTTTTCCACTACTTCTAAGGGTGCTCCAGCTCTAATAGCATAGTCGATAAGTTCGTCTTTGGTTGCAGGCCACGGCGCATCACTTAAATAGGATGCCAATTCTAATGTCCAATACATCTGATATCGATTTAATAGTTTTATGCAAAAATAATTTTTTTACTGAAATAGTCAAGTAAAATTGTATTTATTTTAAAAAAGTCAAGAACGTTTTTTCTGGCTTCCAGACCGGATTATGCGGTTTCGGATTTTTATCCTGTTTTTTAACCGCTATTGCCTTCTGACGTTTCGATTCAGCTCGTTTGGATTACTGCTTTTCAGGAATCCATTTTACCTCATCGGCCTTAAGGTCGTAGGACAACTTTCGTGCCAGTACAAAAAGGTAGTCAGAAAGTCGGTTTAAGTACTTAATAACAAGTTCATCTGTAGGTTCCTGCTCGTTTAAATGGACTGAAAGTCGTTCTGCACGACGGCAAACACAGCGTGCAATGTGACAATATGACACGGTTGTATGTCCGCCAGGCAGCACAAAGTGCGTCATGGGTGGCAGAGCGCTTTCCATGTCATCAATTTCATTTTCAAGCAATTCAATATCTGTCTCGGTTATTTTTGGAATATTTAACCTTGGTTTTCCGTTTTTTAGAATTTCTTTTTCAGGCGGTGTAGCCAAAATGGCACCAACAGTAAATAATCTGTCCTGAATCCGAATTAAAATATCTTTATAGTGGCTGTTTATTTCCTGATCACGTATCAGTCCGATGTAGGAATTAAGCTCATCGACAGTTCCATAACTTTCGATTCGGATATGGTGTTTAGGAACCCTGTCGCCACCAAAAAGGGCTGTAGTGCCCTTATCTCCGGTTTTTGTATATACTTTCATTGTTTTGCAATTTTTTAAATTTCTGTAAAGCACAGTCCAATAACCTGAACTGCAAATCATACTGCAGAAAAGTTATTTGTTTGGTTTGTCACTTTCTACAATGCCGTCGCGAAGTCGTATGATTCTGTGAGCATAGGCGGCAATATCTTCTTCGTGAGTAACCAGAATTACTGTGTTTCCATTGGCATGGATTTCATTGAAAAGATTCATGATTTCTACAGAAGTCTTACTGTCAAGATTTCCTGTCGGTTCATCCGCTAAGATAATAGATGGTCTGTTGACTAAGGCTCTTGCCACAGCAACACGCTGTCTTTGCCCTCCTGAAAGCTGATTCGGTTCATGGTCCATCCTGTCTTTTAATCCTACCTGATTTAAGACTTCTTCAGCCCTTGCAGAACGTTCCGATTTGGAGTATCCGGCATAAATCATAGGTAAGGCCACATTATTAAGAGCAGTTGTTCGGGGCAGAAGGTTGAACGTTTGGAAAACAAACCCTATTTCCTTGTTACGGATTTCCGCCAGATTGTCATCACTCATCTGGCTTACATCTTTTCCGTTCAAAATATATTGCCCTGATGTTGGCGTATCAAGACAGCCCAGAATATTCATTAGAGTAGATTTTCCGGAACCGGAAGGTCCCATTAACGCAACATATTCTCCTTTATTGATGTTAAGGTCAATTCCTTTTAAAACATGGATGATTTCATTTCCAAGTACAAAGTCTCTTTTTATATTGGTTATCTTAATTAATGACATAGCTTTAATTTGAGCCCTAAAAGTAATGAATTTTTGCAAAAGCGAATTCATTTTAAGATTTTAAGACGAAATTAATAATCTCGATCATTTATATTAAATTAATCATAATATTTTAACTAAAAATGCGTAAATAATTTTTTATAACTAAATTTATGTAACCAATTTTTAATTAAAACCACCAATTATGAAAAGGATTAATCTATTTTTAGGAAGTGCAATTATTGCAGTTGCTTTTGCCTCATGTAAAAGCGAAAATGAAAAGCAGGCTGAAAAAACAGTAGATGCTTATGAGAAATATGTAGACTCTGTAACCAATGTTGCTGTTGCTGATGCAAAAGCAAACTGGCAATCGATAGAGGTTTCTTATAACCAGAAAACAGCCGATGCGGAAGCTGCACTTGCAGAGATGAAAGACAAGGCAAATGCTGAAGCCAGACTTGAAAAGTCAAAAGCAAAATATGCCGGTTTAAAATCAAAATTAGAGGCTGAAGCCCAAGCCGAAAAAGAAGCCCAGGCCGCAAATCCTGCCAACCGAAAACAGTTGTTGAGAGATGCTTATTTTGGAGCGGGAAAAATAGGCGAAGACATGGATTTTTCATGGGTAAACAAGGACAATATCTTGAGGGTATATAATGATTTTTACAATGAGTTTGATAAAAATAAGGATACATATTCAAGAGAAGATTTCGATGAAATAAAGGCAATGTATGAGGCTTTGGATGCTCATAAGAATAAGGTTGAAAAAGAAGGACTTTCTTCTAAAGACAATTTGAAAATTGCCGAGTTGAAATTCAAATTTGCTCCAAAATTCAAATGGGAAAGAATGGGGGCGAAAGCAGAAGAAAACCAAAAGGCAAAAGAATAAATTACATTTAGATTGGTTTGAGTTAGGTATGGCTGTTCTAAACGAACAGCCATTTTTATTTGTGATAGGTTTAACTGACGATTAACAGGTTGAAAATTAAATATTTGGTAAATTTATATAATGTCTAACCAATAAATAATAGAAACCATGCCCAACAAAAGCCCAGGTCCGCAAATTAAAGATAAGGACCAATATGAAGCATTGCGTGACAAAGGTTATAGTAAAGAAAAGTCCGCCCGGATTGCAAACAGCAAAGGAGCCGAAAAAAGAGGAGGCCATGCTAAAAAATATGAAGACCAGACAAAAAAGGAAATTTATGCCGAAGCTAAAAAAGTAGGAATCGAAGGCCGTTCAAAAATGACCAAAGGCGAACTGATTAAGGCGTTACGAACGAATTAAGGCAATAAGCCCCATAATTTACGGAAGCCCAGCACGCTGTTCAGGAAAAAAGAATTTGAGGTACGAAGTATGAAATGTTCTTTCTCCTGTTCTCTTCTAAAAAAAACAAGACCCCATTGGAATGTGTCAATTGTGACAGTAACCTTTGGGTGTTTTTTTATGATTTCCCAGGCTTCTTCCATATCTGCCGACCAATGAATGTCATCAAAAATCCAGACAGTTTCGTTATGCGCAGTTGATAATAGGGAATCAAAATACTGCAATGTGGCTTTTTTGGAATGGTTCCCGTCAAAATAAATGAGGTCATAGGTACCTGACTTTTCGTTTTGCAAATACGATTCAAATTTGCTGACAACAGAATCAATGTCCAAATCAAATTTATCAAATTGCTGTCGGGCAATTTTTGCGGTTTCAGAACATCCTTCTAAGCTTGTGATTTTTGCTTTCGGGTTTCCTAAAGCCAAAGCAGAAGTGGCCAGACCTAGCGAGGTGCCTATTTCCAAAATAGTTTTTGGCTCGAAATAGTTTACAATTCGAAACAAAAGTCGGGCATCTTTTCCGGAGATACCTGCGTTTTGACCTATCTTGTTTATTGCCCGTATGTTGGATTTGAAAACCCTTGAACCGGCTCCGAAATCGGTAACTTCAATCGTGTTTTTGTTTTGCAGTAACGATTCGCGATACTTTTTTAAAAAAGTATATTCTGTATATTCATTTTTATCATAAAAGCATTTACGGAGCAAATCAAACACAAACGGTGAATGAACACCGTGAGAATTGTTTGAATTCCATAGAAATTTCAGATATGATTTCAGAAGATGCATGTTGTTTTAATTATTCTTCCATCTTGGCAGAAAGTTCAAACCAACGTTCTTCTTTCGCTTCGATTTTTAGAATGATGCCCTGAAGCTCATTGGCTTTTTTCTCAATATCGGCATCGGCAACCTTTCCATCAGAAAATAGCTGTTCGATTTTTGCTTTCTCAATTTCCAGATCCTTGATTTCGCGTTCAATTTTCTGATATTCTTTCTGCTCATTAAAAGAAAGACCGGAAGAAACATTTTGCTGTTTCCAATTGTTTTTTTCTTTAACGGTTTCTTCTTTAACGGGCTCAACGCTATCTTCATAAGCACGGAAATCAGAATAGTTGCCCGGGAAATTTTCAATAACGCCTTCGCCGCGGAAAACAAACAAATGGTCTACGATTTTATCCATAAAATAACGGTCGTGCGAAACAACCAGCAAACAACCCGGATAATCCAGAAGGAAACTTTCGAGTACGTTTAAAGTCACGATATCCAAATCATTGGTTGGCTCATCCAGAATTAAAAAGTTCGGATTCTGAATCAATACTGTACAAAGGTAAAGTCGTTTCAGTTCGCCACCACTCAATTTTTCTACATAGTCGTATTGTTTTTTATTGTCAAAAAGGAAACGTTCGAGCAATTGTGAGGCCGAAATAATCTTGCCTTTTGTTAACGGAATATATTCACCAAATTCCTTGATAACATCGATTACACGCTGGCCGGGCTTAGGGTTAATCCCGCTTTGTGTGTAATATCCTATCTTAATGGTATCTCCTACGACTACTTTTCCGGAATCTAAAGGAATAGTTCCGGTCAGTACATTCAGGAAAGATGATTTGCCTGTTCCATTTTTACCAATAATCCCGATTCGTTCACCACGTTGGAAGTCAAAGCTGAAATTGTCCAGAATAATTTTGTCTCCAAAATGTTTTGTGACCTTATGGAGCTCAATAATCTTGCTTCCCATTCGTTCCATGTTGATTTCAAGTTCAACCTGGTTTTCCTTACGGCGACTTTCGGCCTTTTGTTTGATAACATAAAAGTCATCCTGACGCGATTTGGATTTGGTGGTTCGGGCTTTGGGCTGCCTGCGCATCCATTCCAATTCTTTTTTGAAAAGGTTTTGCGCCTTGTCTATACTTGAGTTTTCTGAAGCAATCCGCTCTTCTTTCTTTGCCAGATAATAAGAATAATTGCCTTTATATTGGTATAGCTTTCCATTGTCAAGCTCTATGATTTCGTTGCATACGCGTTCCAGGAAAAAACGGTCGTGCGTCACCATAAATAAGGTAATGTTTTCTTTGGCAAAATAACTTTCCAGCCATTCAATCATTTCCAGGTCCAAATGGTTGGTGGGTTCGTCCAGAATCAGCAGGTCGGGACGGTTAATAAGTACAATTGCCAGTGAAAGACGCTTTTTTTGTCCTCCGGAAAGATTTTTAACTTTCAGCTTAAAGTTTTCCAGTTTTAGCTTAAACAATATCTGCTTGAACTGTGTCTCGAAATCCCATGCATTGAATTGGTCCATGCGGTCAAAGGCTTTTTGGTAAGCTTCTTCATCTTCAGGATTCTCTAACGCTTTTTCATATTGGTGAATTACGTCCAAAACTTCATTGTCAGATGCGAAAATACTTTCTTCAATGGTCAGTTCGTCCTGAAGATTGTGGTCTTGTGACAGGAAAGCCATCTTGATGTCTTTTCGCATAATGACCTGTCCGGTATCCGGCTCGTCGTCTCCATTGATAATTCTCATGATGGATGTCTTGCCTGTACCGTTTTTGGCGATAAAAGCAATTTTTTGGTCCTTATTGATTCCAAATGAAATGTCCTTGAAGAGTGTGCGCTCTCCAAAAGATTTTGAGATATTTTCGACTGATAAGTAATTCACGGTAGAAATTTTTTGCAAAAGTAACTTTTTAAAACCAAAATAGAAGCGAAATTAATTTTCAAGCAAAGACGTAAAGAGAAAACAATTCGAAGTAAACTTTAGGGATTAATCTGTTTAATCATTTTAATCTGTGCCTAAAAAAAACGAAAGCTATGAATCGAAGAAAAACATATCTCCAAATTTGATACATTTATAAAGCAATGGGAAAACAGGAAACTATGGATATAGTAAACGAAATCGACAATTCTTATCTGAAACAGCCGGAGCCTTTTCGAAGCTGTCTGTTAGCTCTGAAAGATATTATACTTTCACAGGATACTGATATTACCAGTGTGTTGAAATATGGCATGCCTTTCTTTTGTTATAAAGGAAAAATGCTTTGCTATTTGTGGATACATAAAAAACAAAAGCAGCCTTATATTGGTTTTATGGAAGGGAGATATTTGGATTATCCGGAACTGGTTGTCGAAAATCGTTCGCGGATTAAAATATTGCTATTCGAGCCCGATCAAGACCTGCCGGTTGAAAAGATTGAAAACATTTTGAAAGGAGCATTGGATTTATATAAATCGGGGAAAATAGCGTTAAAGAAGTAGTTAGGCTATTTAAGGTTGGAAAAACTTTTGTTATATTCGTGAAACCTAAATATTTGGAAATGAAAAAAATATGGTTTTTGCTTTTTGTTTCGTTAAGCATGCAGGCTCAGAAAGGTTATCCCACTCCCAAAATAACAGACAATCATTTATTTTATATTCAGCATAGCAAAAACCACAATACGTTTGTTTATGAGGCTAATTTTGATGACAGCAAGTTTGATGATACTGAACCCATAAAAATCCACAGAGTAGCCTACACCAAAGGTGGCGTAAAAGAAGAACTTACCAAGATACAGCGAAAATTGGCTTATGGAGTAGATGTTCGGAAGCTCAAAGAAAATCATTATGAATTCACTTTGGTTTCCTATCCGGACAAGAAGCTTTATTTGGAGTTGGACCCAAAAGACAAACCGCAGGTAAAGACAGTCGTAAATGGTAAAAAGATGATACTGGTCAGGATGTATCTTTCCATGGAAGAATCAAAGAGCATAAAGCCAAAGGTTGAATATATTGATTTCTATGGTATCGACCCGGAAACCAAAAAAGAAATAAAAGAACGTTTTTTTATGAAATAAAAAGGGTGGTTAACAGCCTTTGGGAGTATCTTTCCATTGGAGCAATCTAAAAAACTGCTTATATTTGCTCAATGCAGTTATCCGTTATCATCCTTAACTACAATGTCCGTTATTTTCTTGAACAATGCCTGTTGAGCGTTCGTGAAGCCATTCGCGGACTCGATGCGGAAATTATTGTGGTAGATAATAATTCTCAGGACGATAGTTGCCGGATGGTAAAAGAGCGTTTTCCGGATGTAATCTTAATTGAGAATAAGGAAAATGTCGGTTTCCCTAAAGGAAATAATATTGGCGTAGAAAAAGCCAAAGGGAAATATGTATGTATTCTGAATCCCGACACAGTTGTTGCGGAAGATACGTTTACTAAAATTTTGGCTTTTGCCCAAAGTCAGGCGAATTTAGGAATAATAGGATGCAGGCTGATTGACGGAACGGGTAATTTTTTGCCGGAATCCAAAAGAAGCATCCCAACTCCCTGGATTTCTTTTACGAAAATATTCGGGTTGTATAAACTGGCACCAACTTCCAATTGGCTCGGACGTTATTATGCAGGTCATTTGCAAGAGAACCAGACAGGCAAAACAGATGTTTTGGTAGGCGCTTTTATGGTTTTGGAAAGAGCGCTTTATAATGAAGTTGACGGATTTGATGAGAGGTATTTTATGTATGGAGAAGACATTGATTTTTCCTATACCGTGCTTAAGAATGGAAGATCGAATTATTATTTTCCTGAAACCAGCATCATCCATTACAAAGGAGAAAGTACGGTAAAAGACGGAACTTATATGAAGCGATTCCAACAGGGAATGGAATTGTTTTATGAAAAGAATCTTAAAGCTTCGCCATTTTTTTCGTTGTTTATGAAATTGGGGACGCTTTTCTTTTCATTTATAAAGACGTTTCAGGGAAAGCCAAAACAAAAATCCAGGCCGGAAAGCTATATTTTTATTTCAGACAATTCTGCGGTCAAGGAAAAATTACAGAATAAGCTCAAAAAAAATATACAAATCCAGAAATTTGAAAACCAAAAAGCAGTATTTTCGCAAACGTTTTCGGGTCTGGGTCCGGTAGAAATGATTTTAGATGCTGATTATCTCACGTTTAAAGAATGCATTTCGATTATGGAAATGTATAAAAACAAAAATCTGACATTTAAAATTCTGCCCAAAAGTTCCAACTTTATTATTGGAAGTAACAGCAATAATGAGCGGGGAGAGTTTATCCTGTTTTAAAGAGTATAACAGGAAATTCCGGAGCTGTAGAATGTAAAAAGATGTGTTTAAAAAAAGTCTTGTAAAATTATATAATTCATGGCATAACCTGAAAATTATCACTAATTTTGCAAGCAGAAAATAAAAATTCACCATTAGGTTAACAATATGGCAAAATTTGAATTGAAACTTCCAAAAATGGGAGAAAGCGTTGCAGAAGCAACAATTACCAACTGGCTAAAAAAAGTAGGCGACCCAATCGAAGCTGACGAAGCGGTATTGGAAATTGCTACCGATAAAGTAGATTCAGAAGTGCCTTCTGAAGTCTCTGGAGTTTTGTCTGAAATTCTTTTTAACGTTGATGATGTTGTAAAAGTTGGTCAGACAATTGCTTATATTGAAGTTTCTGGAGGTGTTGCAGTAGAAGCACCAAAAGAAGAAGCCCCGGCGTCAGTAGCTGAAATTGAAAAAACAGTAGAAACTGCACAGCAAACCGTTGCTGCTCCGCAAGACTTTTCAGGTTCAGATAAATTCTTTTCTCCATTGGTGAAAAATATTGCCAAAGAAGAAGGAGTGACGGTTGCCGAGTTAGAATCAATTCAAGGCTCCGGAAAAGATGGAAGAGTAACCAAAGATGATATATTAGGCTATGTTGCCAATAGAAAAGAACCAAAAGCAATAAGTCAGCAAGTTCCGGCCCAGGCTCCTGTTGCCCAGGTGTCAAGCCCGGCTCCAAAAGCAACAGCGGCAGTTCCTGTTTCTGTAAATGGGGGTGATGAAATCGTGGAAATGGACAGAATGCGAAAGCTGATTTCCGGCTATATGGTAGCATCTGTACAGACTTCGGCTCACGTACAGTCGTTCATTGAAGTAGATGTAACCAACATCGTAAAATGGAGAGACAAAGTGAAAAATGCGTTCGAGAAGAGAGAAGGCGAAAAGCTGACTTTCACGCCAATTTTCATGGAAGCTGTTGCGAAAGCATTAAAAGATTTCCCTGGAATGAACATTTCTGTTGATGGGGAATTTATTATCAAGAGAAAAAATATCAATCTGGGTATGGCGGCAGCCCTGCCAAATGGAAACTTAATTGTTCCGGTAATCAAGAATGCAGACCAGCTAAACCTTGTTGGTATGGCAAAAGCAGTTAATGATTTAGGAAACAGAGCCAAAGCAGGCAAGTTGAAACCGGACGATACACAAGGCGGAACGTATACAGTAACTAACGTGGGTACTTTTGGTAGCGTTTTTGGAACGCCAATCATCAACCAGCCACAAGTGGGTATCCTGGCTTTGGGTGCTATCCGTAAAGTGCCGGCGGTAATTGAAACTCCTGAAGGTGATTTCATTGGAATCCGTCAAAAAATGTTCCTTTCTCACAGTTATGACCACCGTGTTGTTGACGGTGCTTTGGGAGGAAGCTTTGTAAAGCGTGTAGCAGATTATTTGGAAGCTTTTGATGTCAATAGAGATTTTTAATTGACTCATTTATATATAAAGAAACCTCTCGTTTGAGAGGTTTTTTTATGAAATAAAACCGGACCGATTCAAGGAGGTAATAAAAACCGCTATCTTTGCAGTCCATATAAAAATAAAAAGATGGAGCTTAAACTGACGAAACCAATCTGTTTTTTTGACCTCGAAACCACAGGAATCGATATCTGTAAAGACAGGATTGTAGAAATATCAATATTTAAAGTTTATCCTAACGGAAATAAAGAAAGCAGAACATGGCTGGTAAATCCGGAAATGCCAATTCCGCCACAAACAACAGCCGTTCATGGAATCACAAATGAAAAGGTAGCCAATGAGCCAGTCTTTAAAGAATTGGCAGCCACAATTCACAATATGATAAAAGATTCTGATTTGGCCGGATTTAACTCTGACCGGTTTGATATTCCTCTATTGGCAGAAGAAATGTTGAGAGCCGGGCTGGATTTTGATATGAAAAATCGCGTAGCTGTTGATATCCAGACTATTTTCCATAAAAAAGAAGAAAGAACTTTAAGTGCGGCTTATAAATTTTATTGTGGACTAAGTCTAGAAAATGCTCACTCTGCAGAAGCGGATACTCTTGCTACTTATGAAATCCTAAAGGCACAATTGGAGCGCTATGAAGACCTGCCAAAAGATATGAAGTCTCTTTCGGAATATACTACCAGAAAAAAATCGGTTGATTTTGCGGGATTCATTGCTCTGGATAAGGATAATGAAGAGATTTTTACGTTTGGAAAACACAAAGGTGCCAAAGTTGAAAAAGTTCTTGAGGCTGAACCCGGTTATTTCGGTTGGATACAAAATGCTGACTTCCCGTTATATACTAAAAAAGTACTGACAGCAATCAAGCTAAGGAAACTGAATAATAAATTGAACTAACATTTAAATGCCGAAAACAATATAGGACTTATGAAAATAATCTGTGTTGGAAGAAATTACGCCAAGCATATAGAAGAATTACAAAATGAAAGACCTGCGGAGCCGGTGATTTTTCTTAAACCGGATACCGCTATATTGCCAAAAAACTTTCCTTTTTTTATACCGGAATTTAGCAGTGATATCCATCATGAAGTCGAAATTCTTGTGAGAATAAATAGAGTTGGAAAATATATTGAGCCTAAATTTGCTCATAAATATTATGACGAAATTGGATTAGGGATTGATTTTACGGCTCGTGATGTTCAGTCTGCGCTTAAAGAAAAAGGGCTTCCCTGGGAAAAAGCAAAGGCATTTGATGGTTCGGCCGTGATTGGAGAATTTTTGCCAAAATCTCAATTCAATTCACTAGAAAATCTTACATTTGAATTGACCAATAACGGAAAACCAGCCCAAACCGGAAATACAAATCAGATGCTTTGGAAAATTGACGAATTGATTTCCTATGTTTCACAATACTTTACATTAAAAATAGGGGATATCATATTTACAGGTACTCCGGAAGGAGTCGCAAAAGTCAATCCGGACGATATTCTTGAAGGATATTTAGATGGGCATAAATTATTTAGAATACAGGTAAAATAATGGCGATACACTATAATCTGGCAAAAGTCTACGAGATTTCAGATAACGACAGCGAATTCGTTCAGGATATCATAAATCTTTTTGTGACTGAAGTTCCGGCCGACCTGAAAAATGTAAAAAAAGGAATAAAAGAAAAAGACTATAAGCTGGCCTACGGATTTGCCCATAAGATTAAACCTACTCTGGACTTGTTGGGGATGACCGTAGCTTTTGAAGAAATTCTTCTTGTGGAAGACTGGACAAAACGTGAAGGGAAGAAAAAAGAAATCAAGGATACTTATAAAAGTATTGCTGACAAAGTCGAAAAAGCAGTAAGGGAAATCAAGAAAGACTTTAACTTGTAATTCTGGCTGTAAGCTTCAAAAATCAAAATCCGTGAAAGCAACCGTAGTAACTATAGGAGATGAAATCCTTATTGGGCAAATCATCGATACCAATTCTGCTTTTATTGCAAAATCATTAGACAAAATAGGAATTGACATTCACGAAGTCATTTCTATCAGTGATAGCAGGGAACATATACTGGAAACGCTTAAGCGTCTTCAGAATCAGGTGGATTTGGTTATCCTGACCGGAGGTTTGGGGCCAACCAAAGACGATGTCACTAAAAAAACACTGTGCGAGTATTTTGAAGACCAATTAATTGTGGACGAAAAAGTTCTTGCTCATGTAACGGAACTGATAGAAGGTTTTTATAAACGTCCTATTTCACAGATGAATAAAGACCAGGCTCTTGTTCCGTCAAAAGCCGAAGTATTATTTAATAAGGTAGGGACAGCACCCGGAATGTGGCTTAAAAAAGAAAATACTGTTTTTGTTTCTTTGCCGGGAGTACCTTATGAGATGCAACATCTTATAGAAAATGGTGTAGTGCCAAAGGTAATCGAAGAATACAAGCGACCATTCATCATCCATAAAACAATCCTTACTTACGGACAAGGGGAAAGTCTTGTTGCCGAAAGGATTGAAAATTGGGAAAACAACCTTCCTGAATTTATAAAGCTTGCCTATTTGCCAAGTCCGGGAAGGGTGAGATTAAGAATGTCTGCGCGTGGAACAAATGAGCAGCTGCTACAAAAAGCGATAGAGGAAAATGTTGATTCGTTATCAAAAATCATTGGAGACATTATTGTAGGGTATGATGAGAATGAAACCTTAGAAGTGATTCTGGGCAGACTGCTGACTAAAAATAAAATGACAATCTCTACCGCTGAAAGTTGCACCGGTGGGAAAATTGCGCAATTGATGACTTCAATCCCGGGTTCATCGTCTTATTTCAAAGGAAGTATTGTGAGCTATGCTACAGAAGTCAAAGCAGAAGTACTCAAAGTCCCTCAAGTGCTTATTGATACCTATTCAGTCGTAAGCCGTGAAGTGGCAATCGAGATGGCATTAGGTGTTCAGAAACTGCTCAAAACAGATTATGCTATTGCTACTACCGGAAATGCAGGTCCTGAAAAAGGGGATTCTCCGGCAGAATTGGGTACTGTTTTTATTGCTCTTGCAACCCCTTATCCGGCTCCGGATAATATAATTTGTGAAGAATTTAATTTTGGTCAACCTAGGGAAAAAGTCATTGACAGAGCTGTAAATAAGGCTTTTGGTATGCTTCAAAATGAAATTTTGAAAATCAGATAAGATTATCTCATTTTTTTGGCATCGTTTTTGGTCTTTTCTTGGAAATTTATATTTTCGCCCGCAAATAATTTTTTAATCCCCCTTTTTTAACATATTAAAAAAATTAATTATTTTTTATGAGAAAACTTTACTTTGCTATTGCTGCAACTTTAACCACAGCATTTGCTTTCGCCCAGGCTCCAACAGGAAATTTGACCATTTTTTCAGAAGACGGAGATCGCTTCTTTCTGGTATTAAACGGAGAGTTGCAAAATGACATCCCCCAAACAAACATTCGTGTAGAAGAGTTGAACCAGCCGTATTATAATGCCAAAATACTTTTTGAAGATAAATCGCTTGTTGAAATAACAAAAAAGAATCTAGCGATTGCTGATATAGACGGAGAATATATGGATGTTACCTATAAGATAAAGAGAGATAAAAACAACAAGAACAAGCTGAAACTTAATTTTTTCTCTGAAATTCCGGTAGACCGCCAATATAGGGCTCCACAAAATGTTCATGTAGTGCATTATGGCGCTCCACAGCCTGTGAGTACGGTATCACAAACTACAACCACAACCACTGTTGGTAATACCGGAATGGGAGTGGGAGTAAATGTTGGGGGAGTAGGTGTGAATATCAATATAAAAGAGCCAAATGGCATTTATACAGAAACAACCACTACAACAGTAACGCATGGTCAGCCGCAGGTTAATTATGCCCCACCGCTAAAAGGATGCAACAATAAATATCCGATGGGTTCAACTGACTTTAATAGTGCCCTGACATCTGTAAAGAAACAAGGTTTTGACGAAACCAAGCTAAAAGTGGCTAAACAGATTGTTTCTGCAAATTGCTTGGATGTAAATCAAATAAAACAAATCGCTAATACGATCAGTTTTGAAGAAAACAAATTAGATTTTGTTAAGTTTGCCTATGATTATTGTACAGAAAAGAAAAATTATTTCAGACTGAATGATATATTTTCGTTCAGTACAAACGTAGATGATCTAACAGAATACATCCGAAATAAATAAAATCTATAATTTGAAATACAGGATTTTTGCCTTTTGCAGGCTGTATATGGAATCGAAAAAGATTTTAAAAAAAAGAAGTAGAATGTTTTGTAAATACAGTTTCTTTTTTGTTTCTTTGCACCCTGATTTTGAATAACGATAAAAGATAAGCATAATGTCAAGAGTTTGTGACCTTACAGGTAAAAGAGCGATGGTTGGAAATAATGTTTCCCACGCGATGAACAAGACTAAGAGAAAATTTTCTGTAAACTTAGTTAAGAAACGTTTTTATCTTCCTGAAGAAGATAGATGGATTACTCTTAGAGTAGCTGCATCTACAATAAAAACTATTAACAAAAACGGAATTGCTGCAGTTTTGAAAGAAGCTAAAGCTAACGGATTTATTAAATAATAATCCTTCCTCTAAATATATAGCAAGATGGCAAAGAAAGGTAATAGAATCCAGGTAATTTTAGAATGTACAGAGCACAAAACTAGTGGTCAGCCAGGTACATCAAGATACATAACAACAAAGAACAAAAAGAATACTCCGGACAGATTAGAGATTAAAAAATTCAATCCAATCCTGAAGAGAGTAACTGTTCATAAAGAAATTAAATAATTATTAGTCATGGCAAAGAAAACCGTAGCAACGTTACAGACAGCTTCTAAGAGATTAACAAAAGCTATCAAAATGGTAAAATCTCCTAAAACTGGTGCATACACTTTTGTTGAAAGCGTTATGGCTCCTGAATTAGTTGATGATTTTTTGAAAAAGAAATAATCGTTTAGACATTATATAGAAAAGCTACTTTCATTCGGAAGTAGCTTTTTTATTTTTATATTTGTTCAAAATTTAAAGAAAGTATGCCGTTGGGTTATTTTCTTGAATTTTTGGACCGTTAGGAAAACTTTATCTAATAATCCGAAAAAAATCTAACCGAATCACAAAATGAGTTTTTTTAAAAAAATATTTTCATCAGAAAAAAAAGAAAGCCTCGACAAAGGGCTAGAAAAAACAAAAACATCTTTCTTTTCAAAGCTTACTAAAGCCGTAGCCGGTAAATCAAAAGTAGACGATGAGGTTTTGGACAATCTGGAAGAAGTTCTGGTTTCATCGGATGTTGGCGTAAATACAACCTTGAAAATCATCGAACGTATCGAAGAACGTGTTGCTAATGACAAATACCTGGGTACGGATGAACTAAACCAGATTCTTCGTGAAGAAATTGCAGGGCTATTGTCTGAAACCAATTCAGGAGAAGCTACTGAATTTGAAGTACCTAAAGACAAAAAACCATATGTTTTGATGGTAGTTGGCGTAAATGGAGTAGGAAAAACAACAACCATTGGAAAATTGGCTTACCAATTCAACAAAGTAGGATATAAGGTGGTTCTTGGTGCGGCAGATACCTTTAGGGCAGCAGCAATAGATCAATTGCAAATCTGGGCAGACAGGGTTGGTGTTCCAATCGTAAAACAACAAATGGGAAGCGACCCGGCTTCCGTAGCATTTGACACTTTACAGTCGGCAGTAGCCCAAAATGCCGATGTTGTCATTATAGATACCGCAGGACGTCTGCACAATAAGGTGAATTTGATGAACGAATTGACTAAAGTAAAACGAGTTATGCAGAAAGTAGTAGCCGATGCTCCCCACGATGTACTTTTAGTACTAGACGGCTCTACCGGGCAAAATGCTTTTGAGCAGGCCAAACAGTTTACGGCGGCAACAGAGGTTTCTGCCCTGGCAGTAACTAAATTAGACGGAACTGCAAAAGGCGGTGTTGTCATCGGAATTTCCGACCAGTTCCAGATTCCTGTAAAATACATAGGGGTTGGAGAAGGTATAGAAGACTTGCAGGTATTTAACAAAATAGAATTTGTAGATTCTTTTTTTAAATAAATTCCTACATTTCATTTTTTTAACAACTTAACAAACTTAACATGAAATTAAACCATTATTTGGCTTTTTTAAGCCTGATTGTACCTTTTTGTGTTTCTGCACAAGATAAGAACGGATATCTGATTGATAGAAATAATCACAGAACGGAGGTTCTTTTTAAAGATGTAGATTTTACTGATAATGCTGCCATTAGGTATAGAGTGTCGGAAAATGAGGCTTACCAAGCAGTAGATATAAACGACATAATAGAATATGGCATTGGTGATAATTTCAAATTTGTTAAAAGAACCGTTAAGCATGATAAATTATTTACTGAAACTGCTACAGTGAAAGAGCCAATCTTAGAAAAAGAAACACTGTTTCTAAATGTAATCGAAGAAGGTGATATAAATCTATATGCTTATTTTGATAAAGGAAGAATGAAATTCTTTTATGAAATTAAAGACTCAAGTGGAGGAGCGGTACAATTTATTTACAGGAAATATTCGTCTGATAATCGTTATGTAAGAGAAAATAATTATTTTAGAAATCAATTAAATGACATATTAAAATGTGAATCCTTACAGGTAAGTGATTTTATCAATTTAAAATATAAAAAAGAAGACTTTTTAAAAATTTTCAAGCAATATAATTCTTGTAAAAGAAATGAGCCTTCCAAAATTTATGATAATAAAACAAATAAAAAGCTTAAACTTAAATATAGTGCCATAGCCGGAATTTATCAAAACGATTTTTCAGTAGAATTTTATAAAGGAGAAACGGAGAAGATATCTAAAACTACTTTTGGATTAGGAGGTGAAGTGGCTTTGGTTTTTCCTTCAGAAACTGTAGAGGTTTTTATAGGAATGGAATATAATAGTAGCTTTTCAGGGGAGTCTAAATTTGGGAAAATTTCAGGACCTTATGACTTAGGGCATAATTTTAAATTTGAATCAGCTTTTTTAAATGTAAATATTGGAGCCAGATATAATTTTATACTGAACAATAAGAATAAAATTTTTATTGATGGAGCAGTATTAATAAGTAATCCGCTTGATGATATTGAATATACTATCAGCTATCCAGAAGCATCTGGTGTGGAAAATAAAACTTATGCATATCCGTCCCAAACCAATACTTCTTTAAGTTTTGGTATAGGCTATACTTTTAATAATAAAATAAGTGCTTGTTTAAGGGTGGATACAAATAAGGATGTATTTAAATCAGGTGCGCCTGTAGAAGCCAAATCAAATTTTTCAAGAGCTGGTTTAAATCTTAAATACACATTTAATTAATAAAATTTTATAATGGCCTTTTCGATACATAATGTAAAACCGCTTCATCTGTATGTTTTATTTGTACTCATGATTTTCATTTCAACTTTTTTTGAAGGTAAAGTACAAATAGTGTATTATGTATTTGTCATTTTGGGTTGGGCTTCATTTTTTATGGCTGCTCGAAATTTTATAAAGCAAAGAAAAGGTAAGGCAAGAAAAGTCACTGCCAAAAAGAAATAAAAATAAATGCGCTAATTAATCAGCGCATTTATTTTTTCCCATAAAACTTCATCAAAATCAGATAAAGCTAAATTGACATTGTCTGCTGCTTCGCCCATTCGTACAATTACCATCTTTCGGCTGGGAATTACATAAATTTTCTGGTCATTTTTACCCAGCGCCATAAACATATCATTCGGACCTTCCAGAATTATGCTTCCCGGAAACTGTATTTGTGTTTGTGGTAAATGATAACTTGACTTTCCGTTTAGCCACCATAAATAACCATATCCCAAATTAATGTTTTGAGACGTATTTGTCGCAGCAGTACAATAACTTTCATTTACTATTACTTCATTATTCCATTTTCCTTTATTGAGCATAAGGAGGCCA
This sequence comes from Flavobacterium sp. 38-13, assembly GCF_001899155.1. Classification (NCBI taxonomy): domain Bacteria; kingdom Pseudomonadati; phylum Bacteroidota; class Flavobacteriia; order Flavobacteriales; family Flavobacteriaceae; genus Flavobacterium; species Flavobacterium sp. 38-13. Next base: position 526,687 of record NZ_MKVG01000007.1, on the reverse strand, counting down.
AAACGGGCCATGCTTCGGGTAGTGCTCCAATAAACGCTATTGTTTCCCGATTGAATCCAGGCGCCATTCATTCCTATTTTGTTCCTTAGTTTTGTGTTGAAATAATTACTGTAGGTCGTTGAAACGGCAGAAGCTACAACATCTTGTAATTTAACATAAACGTTATGATAAGCCCAACGTGTTCCTGCATCTGCCTTATAGGTAAGACAATCAGGTTCCACGCAATCCCCATTGTCAATGTCTTCAAGCCCGGAGGTCATAGTAAGCAGATGTTTGTTTGTAATCAGGTTTTCTTTCGTAACGGGAAGGCTTGTCCATCCCTGGCCCAGATAATCTGAAACCCTACCATTACTATTCAGATGGCCTTCCTGTTCTGCAATTCCAACCATGGTTGCCGTTAATGTTTTGCCAGCACTTGCCCAATACCAATTGGATGTGACAGAATGGCCATTAAAATAATTTTCCATGACTATCTTGCCGTCGACCAAAATAATAAAGCCTTTAGTGTGCTTTTCTTCCAAATAGGAAAGGAGCGGAGTAACTGCATTTTCATTCCATCCTAATGAACTCAATGATTTTGTCTCCCACAAAGCGCTTTCTTCCAAAGGAGGAAAGTAGATTGTAGATTCCGGAGGATTAGAACTAGAACTGTCACTTTCAGAACTACAGCTAATTAAAGCTAAAATAAAGAGCAAAGAATAACCTATTTTTTTCATAAGGACAGGATTTATTATATATAGACTTTAAAAATACCAAATAGTTTAAAGCCGGAAACTTTTTTATCATAGCAAATAGTGGTAATTTTATTTTTTAAAATAATGAAATGAAAAAAGGAGTTTTATTGCTGTTTGCCGCAGTAGTTACCATAGCTTGCAACCAGAACGTATCAAAAGAGGATGCCAAAAAATTAAATGGCTATTGGGAAATTGAAAAGGTAATTTTGGCTGACGGTTCAGAAAAAGATTATAAAATCAATACAACCTATGACTTTTTTGAAATCGGGAACAATTACAAAGGGTTCCGTAAAAAAGTGAGTCCACAATTGGATGGAAAATTTTTGACAGATGATACTTCCGAAGCGGTTGAAATTGTAGAAAAAAACGGTAAGGTGTATTTAGATTATAAAACTGACTATGCAAAATGGGAAGAAGAATTGAAGTCAGTTTCTGAAAACCAGATGACGATTGTCAACCCACAAAAAATAGAATACCAATATAAAAGAGCAACCCCAATAAACCTGCTAGATGGCAAAGAGGCTAAATAATGAAAATTCAGTAGGCGATGTCCTGAAACACATCATAGAAGCAAACAAATTGCAACCCGGAATTGACCGTATTGCCGTAAAAGAAGCATGGATTTCTCTAATGGGAAATGGTGTGAACAGTTATACTAAAGATGTGGTTTTAAGAAACAATACGCTGTATGTCGAACTTACTTCAGCTGTATTGCGTCAGGAATTAAGCTATGGAAAAGAAAAAATCATAAAGATGATAAACGAGGAATTCCGTCGCGATATCGTTAAAGAGATTGTTTTTAGATAGGTTTTGTAAATTAAAAACATAAAAAAAATCCGTTTCAATTGGAAACGGATTTTTTTATTTATTGTATTTTGATTAAAACTGCTCTCTTCCTGAAAAGTGGAAAGCACCTTCAATAGCAGCGTTTTCATCGCTATCAGAACCGTGAACCGCATTCTCTCCGATTGATTTAGCATATTTCTTACGGATAGTTCCTTCAGCAGCATCTGCAGGATTCGTAGCACCAATAAGTGTTCTGAAATCTTCAACAGCATTTTCTTTTTCTAAAATTGCCGCTACAATCGGACCTCTTGTCATGAACTCAACCAATTCTCCAAAGAAAGGTCTTGCACTGTGAACTGCATAAAATTGCTGAGCATCAGCTACAGTCAATTGAGTCAATTTCAAAGAAACAATTTTAAAACCACCTTCAGTAATCATGTTCAAAATTCCACCGATGTGTCCGTTTTCAACCGCATCTGGCTTAATCATTGTGAATGTTCTATTCGTTGCCATTATATTTTTTGTTTAGATTTGGCGCAAAAGTAGTGTTTTTGACAGAAAACGAAAAACAATCGCAAGAATTAGCGACAGAAAATTTTGTATTCGGGTTATATGATACCCAACTAAAGAATGACGATTTTGAATTCCTGTTCCAGAGGATGTAATTCTGCGAATAATTTATCTAAAAGAACATCGCCATAACCTAAATAGAATTCAGAAAAATTTACAATTCTTTCCTGTAAGCTCTGGTTTGGGAATAATTCATTTTGTAAATCTGAAATCCGTTCCAATTCTTCCTGGTGTTTTTTCTTTTCTGCTTTTAGCAGGCGTTTTTCCAAATTTTCCAAGCCTTTCATCTGTTTGACTTCCTGAGCTTTAACTGCTCCTGTAAATGATTTGTCTGTTTGCTCGGCTATTTTGTTGAGATCGTCGAATTGCTGTCTTAAAAATGCCTTCTGTGCAGTAAAGTCAATTGAAAATTCCGAAAAAGTCTTCACTTTGAGATTCATTAATTCTTGCTGTTTTGAGAATAAGTCTTTCCAGGACAGGTTAAGCTTATCGGCTTTTTTGACTTGTTTTTCTGTAGCCAATAAAACAGAATTTCTTAGGAGTAGTATAGGAAAAGTAACATTTGCTGCTTCAAAGTATGATTTCAATTCCAGCCAATAAGCTAATTCACCGCCTCCTCCAATATAGCAAAGATTAGGAAGAATGACTTCCTGATACAAAGGACGCATGATAACGTTAGGGCTGAATTTTTCAGGATGGTTTTTCAGCAATTCTAGGATTTCTGCTTCTGTAAACTTTAATTCGGTATTGTTCACATAATAGAAACCGTTTTGCAGAATAATGCGTTCACGGAAATCATCTTCAATATAAAAGAGGTTGATTTCACGCGGATTGACCTGTATGTTGTAATTTTTTAGTTTTTCAGATGTTTCCAGAACCTTTTTATGAGCTGTCTGGTTTAAGAGTTCTTCTTTAACATAAGGAGCAAAATGCTTTTTGAGCTCTTTAGAATCGGCATCCAGAATGACCAATCCGGTTTTTCCGAATAATTCATTGGCTAAAAATCGGGTTGCATCTGCAAGATTATTGTGGCGGACATACGATTCTTCGAATAGTTTTTTTAAATATTCTGCATTTTTTCCGATGCCCAATTCCAATGAAAAAACTTCAAAAACTTCTTCAAGTCCTTTAGTTGAAAGCCGTCCAACAGGTCCACCGCTTTCCGTGTTCCAACGCACTTTTTTTCCATGGAGGTTGAAATAATTGATTTCTTCAAAGTCATGGTCTTCGGTAGCCATCCAATAAACCGGTACAAAATTGTATTCGGGATATTTTAATTTTAATTGTTTGGTAAGATTGATAGTAGAAACAATCTTATACAAAAAATATAATGGTCCGGTAAAAAGATTGAGCTGGTGTCCGGTCGTTACCGTAAATGTTTTTGGGTTTTCCAAAGCCAGAATGTTCCATTTTGTCAGGTCGGAAACAGAGAGTCCGGAATATTGTTTTTCCAAAACAGAAACTAAAGTTTTACGCTTTTCAATATCCGAATTGAAATTTTTCTCCTTTTCAAGAAGCTGTTTCTCAAAATTTTCTAAAGAAGGAAACCGATGATAAAGCGACTGTAGGTCTGATTTTTGATTTAAATAATCGTTGATTAAAGAAGTGAAGTAACCAGATTCTTGATAGCTGATACAGTCGGTTGGCATAGTTGGAATTTTTTTGTAAAAATAAATAAAATTACTGCATAAGTGATTAGTTTAACAAAGGCTTTAAGATAGTGGATAGTCGATAGTGAATAGTCGATAGAGGGTAGTGGATAGTTGGGAAATGCCGGAGTTAAAGTGAAAAAGATAAATAGTTAGAGTGGAGTTTTGGTTGAAAATAAAAAAATAAAGTTTTTCATTGTACATCTAAATTTTCTTTGCGAAATTTCACCTTAGCACCTTAGCACCTTAGCACCTTAGCACCTTAGCACCTTAGCACCTCAGAAACTTCAAAAAAATTTGCATAATTCAAAAAATATTCTAAATATTTGCACTCGAAAAATTAATAACACTTTTAAAACGAAGAAAAATGACTGTATTGGCATTATCATTTCAAAGCTACTCACCAACAGGATTTGGTGCTGTGCGTCTTCGTGGCTTATTTCAATCTTAGAAATTATTTTTTAGATATATAAAAAAGCCCGAAGCAATTTAGATTCGGGCTTTTTTTATTCTAGACACTTCAAAATTTTCCCGAAAAATAGTTCCATTATTTATCCCGAAAGGATAAAAGATTTGGCATGCTTATGTTTCATTTCCATAGTATTTGGAATTGACGTAAGTCTGCACAGAATAATTACAATTAATAAAATTTATGGGAAATAAATTATCCGGAAAAGACCTGATTAAATTAGGCTTTCCAAAAAATAATTCAATAAATATCGCCCTTGGGCAAATAAACAGATATAGAAAAAGAGAGAAAAAGGAATCCATTCTGTCAGAAGCGAAAGAGGTGTTGCTTCATCCGGAAAAATTCAACGGGCATGGAACCTGGGGAAAAGTGGCTGAAGGTCTGGTTAATCCCGTGCAAGTAAGAATGCATCAATTGAAAACAACAAGGGCTCCCTTTACGATTTTTGGAGAAAATGAAATCGATGAACAGGCCAAGTTTCAATTGTATGACTCGCTCAAACTGCCAATTTCAATAGCAGGAGCCTTAATGCCTGATGCGCATTCGGGATATGGTTTGCCAATTGGAGGCGTTTTGGCAACAGACAATGCTGTGATTCCATACGGAGTTGGTGTCGATATTGGTTGCCGTATGAGCCTTTCTGTTTTTGATCTTCCCGCATCATTCCTAAAAGGAAAAGACGACCAGCTACAGACCATATTGAAAGACCATACCAAATTTGGGATGTATGAGACACATGCGGTTAAGGCAGACCATGAAGTATTTTACAGAAAAGAGTTTCAGGACATTCCCCAGTTAAAACGTCTTCTAGATAAGGCCTACAAACAGCTTGGCACTTCAGGAGGAGGTAACCATTTTGTGGAATTTGGAATCGTCAAAATTGATAATCCACTACGCGAATGGAAAATAGAAGCAGGCGAGTATTTTGCCGTTCTTTCTCATAGCGGTTCGCGCGGATTAGGAGCCAATATTGCAAAACACTATACTTATTTGGCAACAAAACAATGTCCGTTGCCAAGGAATGTACAGCATTTGGCCTGGCTTGACCTCAATACGCATGACGGACAGGAATATTGGCTTGCAATGAATCTGGCGGGTGATTATGCCAAAGCTTGCCACGACGATATTCACAGGAGAATTGCCAAAATACTCGGAAAAAGAGTGGTAGTAACGATTGAAAACCATCACAATTTTGCATGGAAAGAGATGGTTGATGGCAAGGAGTGTATTGTCCATAGAAAAGGGGCGACTCCGGCTGCAGAAGGACAATTGGGGATTATTCCGGGTTCAATGACAGCACCGGGCTATATTGTTAGAGGAAAAGGAAATGCAGCAAGCCTGAATTCAGCCTCGCACGGAGCCGGGAGATTGTTTTCGAGAGCAAAGTGCAAAAGTACTTTCACGCAAAGCGAAATCAATAAAGTGCTGAAAGCAAATGAAGTTACACTTATTGGAGGCAATATTGACGAAGCGCCTATGGCCTACAAAGACATTACTAAAGTAATGGAAAACCAAAGCGATTTGGTAGAAGTATTGGGAACATTCACTCCAAAAATTGTCAGGATGGACCGATAAAAAACTTAAAAAATGGAAAAGATAATTCAGATAACAGCGGGCCGTGGGCCGGCAGAATGCACTTGGGTAGTTGCCCAGGTGCTTAAAAAAGTATTGGCAGAAGCGCAGGAGCTGCAGCTTGAAGCTGTTTTATTGCAACGTCAGGCAGGTTCTGAAAATGGAACAGTTGAAACCGCTACAGTTTCTGTAAAAGGAAAAGACGTGTCAATGTTTGTAGCCTCCTGGATTGGAACTATCCAATGGATAGGCCAAAGCCAGTTCAGGAAGATGCACAAGCGTAAAAACTGGTTTATTGGGATTTTTGAAATTGAAAAACAAAAAAACTGGACAATTTCAGAAAACGAAATCCAATATCAGGCAATGAGGAGTTCCGGAGCCGGCGGACAGCATGTAAACAAAGTCAGTTCTGCTATCAGGGCGACACATTTGCCAACAGGAATTACTGCGGTTGCGATGGACAGTCGGTCACAGCACCAAAACAAAAAACTGGCAACAGAAAGATTATTAAAAAAAATAGAAAACGAGACCTTACAGCAGCTCAAGGAACAGGTAGGCAAACAATGGGAAAACCAACTGAATATACAGCGCGGAAACCCGATAAGGATATTTGCCGGAACCGATTTCAAGAAGAATAAAATTGAGAAAAGCTATAAAGGAACCCGCAGAAAATTAAAAACAGATTTAAGAAATGAAAACAATTGATAAATACGTATTTCAGGCTTTAGATAGCTATCCATACTCACTCGAAGAAACCATTGAATCATTGGATTATGCTTTTTCCTATGATGCCAAGAATACAATGGTGCTTTGTCTTTATGGAAGAATCCAGGCGGAGCAATTACTGAATTATGAAGCCGCTAAAAATTATTTTGAAGAGGCTTTTACAATTAATATTCATGCACTTGAGGTTTATCCTTATTATATACAAACGCTTATCTTAAATGAAGATTATGAAGAAGCGATGCGATTAATTGATTTTGCACTTACAATCAAAGGCATAAGTAAAGCCGATATTTTTGTAAAGAAGGCCATACTTTTTGAAGTACAGCATAAATTCAAAAAGGCAATGAAAGAAATCAGAAATGCAAAGCTGTATTCAATTCATTATGATTCGGAGTCTGTGATTCGGGATGTTGAAAAAAGAATCAAGAGTAAGATGGAATTGATTAAAAAGAAAGCCAAAAAGAAATCAAATTAATTTTAAAAAGGCTGCCAAATAGGGCGGCCTTTTATATTCCTGCTTAAGAATGACGTTTTTATGTTTCCAATAAATTCCCCTAGTTTTGTGTTTGCGTGAGAAAACTTTTTTACATCTTTTTTTCATTTGTTAAACTATCCGAATACTAAAAACGTATAAAAAATCGGCTTAAAAATTTCTTAAATTTAACAAGAAGTGCTAAGTTTGGAAGGAAATATAAATAAACGACAAATCTAATATGAGAGCACTTAAAATCATTTCTGATTTACTTCCAATCCCAAGTTATACGGTAATATTAATTTGTTTTTTCTTCCCTTTTATTACTATCAAATGCGGCACGACAGAATTGGTTTCTGTGACTGGGTTTGATTATGTGGTTGGGACCGACATGAAGGAAAAGATGAAAGACAATGAATTTTCTAAAAAATTAGAAAAACAATTAGGTAAAGATTTGTTTGGTGCGGCTGGGGCCAATCTGGATTCTCTTGATGTTGATGAAGACGGCAATCCGATAAAAGCTGATAGTCTGCCGCTTCCTGAAGAAACACCAGATGAAAAAAGTAGTAGAATTGTTATGATGATTATGATGGGAATTCCATTCTTTATGGCAATAGCAGGATTGATTTTGAGTTTTGTCAAAGCCAGACGAAAAGGTCTGCTGCATATCATCTTTTCTTCTATTGGCTTCATAGTATTACTTATTTTTGGAATCATAATCAAAAGTTCTGACGAGCTAAATGCCGTTTCATCTATGGCAGATGGAATGGGAGGGGGAATGATTTCCATAGGTATGGGAACGGCTTATTATATGGCAACTATACTGTTTCTGTTGGTGATTATGTTTTTTGGTATGCTGAAGTACCTGAAAAACCTCTATAAAGAAGAACAGGCCATCCGCGAAGAAGCACTGGATGAATTTCTGACTAAAGAATAATTTATAAAACTCCCAAACGGGAGTTTTTTCGTTTTATACAGGCACTTTCATAAATAAGCAATATTTTTGCGACTTAATATAACCTGTTTTGAATCCGACCGTTTTTCTAATTACGCCACCTTTTACTCAGCTGAATACACCGTATCCGGCAACGGCCTATATTAAAGGTTTTTTGAACACAAAGAACATTTCTTCTTTTCAGGCTGATTTGGGCATTGAGGTTATATTAGAATTATTTTCCAGAAAAGGATTAACCGACCTGTTTTCGGAAGCTGAAAAAGCAACGGATAAATCGGATAATGCAAAACGGATTCTGGCATTACAGGAGGAGTATATTAAGACAATCGACTCGGTCATGCTTTTCCTGCAAGGCAAAAACCCAACCCTGTCGCATCTGATTTGTCAGGAAGATTTTCTTCCCGAAGCTTCCCGGTTTTTACAGCTTGAAGAATTGGACTGGGCTTTCGGAACTATGGGAACTCAGGACAAGGCTAAACATTTGGCGACTCTCTACCTTGAAGATATTTCTGATTTTATCGTTGAATGTGTCGATGAAAATTTCGGATTTAGCCGCTATGCAGAGAGAATGGGACGTTCTGCCAATTCTTTTGATGCGCTTTACGACATGCTGCATAGGGAGCCTACTTATATTGATAGACTATTACTCGGAAATTTGGATAGGAAAATGAAAGAATTGCAACCAAAGCTGGTCTGCTTTTCAGTTCCTTTTCCGGGAAATTTATACAGTGCCTTTAAAAGCGCCCAGTTTATCAAAAAACAGTATCCCGATACCAAGATTGCCATGGGGGGTGGATTTCCAAACACGGAATTACGCTCTTTGTCTGATATCAGGGTGATGGAATTTTTCGATTATATCACTCTCGATGACGGCGAAGCTCCTATTGAAGAGCTTATTCTGAATATTGAAAATCCGGAATATGATTCATGGAAGAGGACATTTCTTTTGGTAGACGGTAAAATTGCCTATAAGAATAATTCATCCAAAAAAGATTACAAGCAATCAGAAGTAGGAACACCTGATTATTCAGACCTGCTCTTAGACAGTTATATTTCGGTTATTGAAATTGTCAACCCTATGCACCGTATGTGGAGTGACGGGCGTTGGAATAAGCTTACCATGGCGCATGGATGCTATTGGGGTAAATGTACGTTTTGTGATATTTCACTGGATTACATAAAAGTATATGAGCCGGTGGCGGCCAGGTTGCTTTGTGACAGAATGGAGGAGCTTATTGCACAAACAGGGCAGAATGGTTTTCATTTTGTTGACGAAGCTGCACCTCCGGCATTGATGCGGGCTCTTGCATTGGAAATTTTACGCAGAAAATTGACGGTTACCTGGTGGACTAATATCCGTTTTGAAAAGAGTTTTACCCGTGATTTGTGCCTTTTGTTAAAGGTCTCAGGCTGCATTGCTGTTTCAGGTGGTTTGGAAGTAGCTTCAGACAGGCTGTTGGAGCTAATTCAAAAAGGTGTTACTGTAGCACAGGTTGCACGGGTGACGCGAAATTTTACGGAAGCGGGAATAATGGTACATGCTTATTTGATGTATGGTTTTCCAACACAAACGGCCCAGGAAACAATTGACTCCCTGGAAATGGTACGCCAGTTATTTGAAATGGGAGTCTTGCAATCCGGTTTTTGGCACCAATTTGCGATGACGGCTCATAGTCCTGTAGGAATGTATCCTGAAAAATTTGGCGTACTAAAAGAGACAGAAGTTTTGGGTAGCTTTGCTAACAACGATATTATACATATTGATAAAACAGGAACAGACCATGATGCCTTTAGTTATGGCTTAAAGAAATCGCTCTTCAACTATATGCATGGTATTTGTTTTGATTTTCCGCTGCAGGACTGGTTTGATTTTAAAGTACCCCGAACCAAAATTCCAGGCGACTATATCTATAATGCCATACATGAAGATGAAAACAGCTTCGCCAAACCAACTGCAAAAGTCATTTGGTTAGGCAATAAGCCTGTGATTTCAACCTATACTAAATCTAAAAAAGGAAATTCATGGGAAATGGTTTCTCTGGATTTTCATACTAAAAAAGAAGCTTTTGCCATTTCTGTAGGAAAAGAACAGGGAATATGGTTGGGAGCTATATTGGAGAAAATCGCGGTTTCAAACCTGAAAACGTACACCTATCAGGAGATTAAAACGGATTATGAAAACTCCGGGTTCGAAGATTTTGAACTGTTTTGGTATAGTAAACCCATTAATTCATTGAGAGAACAGGGCTTACTGGTACTCTAGTTGGTCATAGCTTTCTTTTCGCTATCTTCTTTCATTTTTAAATATTTGGCTGCCTGGTCTTTGGATAACAATTTTAAAATTTCTACGTCAATCTTGTCCATTATTTCACGCATTTTATCTTTTTTTTCCTGAACATGCAGATTGCTTTTGGAAATTTCCTCAATGCTGTTTTTATTGTCGTTTATAATTGCTTTTACGGCAGCAAATTGTAAACCGTCCAGTTTTATTTCCTTATCAAGATATGTAGCCCAGTTCTCTCCCATGTCTACTTTTTCATTGCTGTTTTTTTTAGGTTTGTTCTGTCTTACTTCAGAACCTATAGACCTGTCGACACCACCTCCGTATGGATTGTAGTATTGAGCAGAAGCAGTGTCAGGGCAAAGCATTAGGAAAAATATAGCGATAAAAAATAATCCGGTTTTCATAAATTAAAAATTTGAGTTCCAAACTTACTCATTTTTTAAGCCAAAGTATAATGAAATGATATATTTTAACAGGATGTAAACCGTTCAACGGTCATTATCATTGACTTCTGACTCATTTTCTGGTTTTGCCTTGTATTCTTCGTTGAAAAATTTTTCTACCTCTTTTTGGTCTTTCAAATTTCGCTTCATCAGAAATACAATTAAAATCAAGCCAATCAAAACTACAATTGCTATTGTTATCCAGTTGATTTTCATGGTTTTTTATATAAAGTTATGAAAATCCCAATACAGTTTTGTATTATTTTTTTTGGTGTTCTTCTTTTAACAACGAATAAATTTCTGAATTTTCAAATTGCCCTTCTTTTTGATAATGTTGTCTCATGACACCTTCTTTTACAAAGCCAAATTTTTTGACAAGTTGTATCGACGCATTGTTGGTTGGACTTATAAATGCTTCAACTCTATGGAGCTGCATTTTATCAAAACCATAGTCAAGAACAGGTTGCAACGCTTCGCTCATTAACCCCATTCTTTTGAAATTGTCATCTGTTAGTGCATATCCAATTTCGGCACGGGCATGGTCCAAATACCAGGTATGATAGCCGCATCCGCCAATAACCTTATTGTTTTTTTTGTCGAGTAATTGAAATAAAAGCATTGACTTGTTGTATGTGGTAATTCCCTTTTTGAATTTTTCTTTTTCTTTCTGCAGTTTTTCAGGAGTATTGATGCCTAAAAATTCAGAGAGTTCTTTTTCGGAAAAATGCTCATAAATATATTGGTAGGCTTCGAGATCAATTTTTCTTAAATGGAGCCTTTCTGTTTCAATAGTAAAAAAAGTCATATTAAAATAGTAAATAATACTAAGTATAAAAGTAATTAAAAAAATGTCTGAATTTTCAGGAAATAAAGGATAGTACATATCCTTTATCAATATAAATTAATCTATGTTCAAAAATTTTTTTATATTTTTCATTATAAATTTATTGTTTTTCAATAAAAATAAATACATTTGTCGGGTAATCATTAAAAATCAAACGATATGGAAATTAAAATTGGTACTAAGCTAATCCTTCAGGTATTGCATGTCTTATCCTGGATCATATTTCTCGGATTGTGTTTTGAAGCGGGTGCTCTTATAGTTAATGCTATTATGACACTCACGCTTGATGCTACAGAAATTAAACATTTATGGATGCTGATTGATTTGTCTGATTTGTACAAATACGGTTCTCATCATTATGTGGTAATAATGTCACAAATTATTATTGTGGCTGTACTGAAAGCACTGATGTTTTATTTGATCGTAAAAATTCTGTATGAGAATAAGTTGGATATGGCACAACCTTTCAACCAGGCAATGGGGCGTTTCATTTCGCTAATATCGTATCTGGCTTTAGGAATAGGTTTTTTTTCTGCCTGGGGAGAGAAATACACTAAGGGACTGATTCTGGAAGGTGTTTCTATGCCTGGTTTAGACGATATGCACTTTGACGGTTCTGATGTGTGGTTGTTTATGGGGATAATTCTTTTGATTATAGCACAAATTTTCAAAAGAGGTATCGAAATCCTAACTGAAAATGATCTAACAATATAGTTTATGCCGATAATAGTAAATTTAGATGTAATGATGGCAAAGCGAAAAATGTCGCTCAATGAGCTTTCTGAAAAGGTAGACATAACACTGTCGAATCTTTCCATCCTAAAAACAGGAAAAGCCAAAGCTGTCCGATTTAGTACACTGGAAGCTATATGTAAAGCCTTAGATTGCCAGCCGGCAGATATTCTGGAATATCAGCCTGATACGAAATAACTTTGTAATAGTTACTGATTTTTAAAAGTCCGCTGTGTTGACTACTTGCGGACTTTTTTTGTTATCGGGTCATTTGATAGCTTGTCAGTTTTTTAATCTTTCCGTTTTCCATTTGGAAGACATCACAAAATGCCGCATTAAGCAGGTCACCAGACCTGAAGTTACATTTGATCTTCCCTTCAACTACAACAGTATCGTTTTCTTCGGTGAGACTGATGATTTCAATTTCAGGATTTTCTATAAAATGGTTTTTTTCAATTTCTTTGTCAAAAGCTTCTTTTCCAATCAGGTGAAAAAATCCGGGCATATCCCAGACAATATCTTCTGCAAGACATGAAAGAATTTTTTTGTGGTCGTAAGTCCTAAAGCCTTCTATATACGAAACCACTGTATATTTATTCGAAGTCATGGCCTATAAGTTTTTCAAGCGACGTACTAAAATTACAAAATATTTGTCTGTTATTCAGTTTTTTAGATTTATTATAACTGCAATTTCGACATTAACGTTCTGTTAACAAAGAAGTAGTTTTCATTAACTCAGTCTCTTATATATAATGATACATTTGTGCAAATAACCAACCAAACTTCGCCTATGAAAACTGTTATTATATCGTTGCTCTTTGTAGTAGGTTTTACTGCCAGGGCACAAACAGAAGAAGAAATTGTAGAGAAACGTATCGATGAAGCCCGAAAGTTATTTCATTTTTCACAGGACTATCAGGCAGAAATGGATAAGATAGTAAAGGATTATCCGCGCTCTGCCTATGCCTGGCAACAAAAAGCCATGCCGCTTTTCAAACAAGGTAAATATGAATATGCTATGCCTTTTTTGGACAAAGCAGTTGCGCTGAACCCCAAATTATATATGGATTACAGAGCTTTTATGAAATGTATTTTTGGTAAACGTTATGTTGAAGCAATTGAGGATTTTAAAGCCGCCAAGAAACTTAGCGGCAATTCCTATGTCATGGACCATACGTATGATTTTTATATAGCACTTTCTTACTTGCAGTTGGGAAGATTTGCAGAAGCGGAACAGATACTCGAGGCGGATAGGGAGGCCCACCTTGCTACAAGTAGTGTTGAACCCCATTTTTTGGATGTGTTTTATATGGGTATAGCGAAGTATGAGCTGGGTAAATATGAGGAAGCGATAGCGCAATTTGATATCTCAATTGGAACTTACCGGGAGTTTTCCGATGCGGAATATTATAAAGCTTTATGTCTGATTAAGTTGGGAAGGAATAATGAAGCGGAGAAGTTGATGCAAAAAGCCATAACCGATTATAGAAATGGCTTCACCATCAACGAAGATAATGTAGTTTATGAACGTTATCCTTATCAGGTTTATTTTCTGAAATAAGTCAGGATAATAATGTAAAAGCCCCGGCAGGAACCGAGGCTTTTTATTTCAAAAGATTTGTTTTAAATTATAAAACAGCTTCACCATACAAGTCAAATTCGGCAGCATCAGTAATTCTTACATTTACGAATTCTCCGGTTTTTAAATAGGCTTTAGAAGCATCAATCAGAACCTCGTTATCAACGTCCGGACTGTCAAATTCTGTTCTTCCAACAAAATGGTTGCCTTCCTTGCGGTCAATGATACAACGGAAAACCTGTCCGATTTTTTTCTGGTTTAATTCCCATGAAATCTGAGACTGGAGTTCCATGATTTCGTTCGCACGCTGTTGTTTTACTTCGGCAGGAACATCGTCTTCCAGTAGATAGGCATGTGTGTTTTCTTCGTGAGAATACGCAAAACAACCCAATCTTTCAAATCGCATTTCTTCAACCCAGTTTTTCAAAATTTGGAAGTCTTCTTCGGTTTCTCCCGGATATCCTACAATCAAGGTCGTTCTGATAGTCATTCCAGGCACTGTGTTACGGAAATCTTCGATGAGTTTTGTCGTTTTGGCCTGAGTTGTTCCGCGACGCATTGATTTTAAAATGTTGTCGGATATATGCTGAAGCGGGATGTCAAGATAGTTGCAAATCTTTGGCTCTCTTTTCATCAGTTCCAGAACGTCCATTGGGAAACCTGTTGGAAAAGCATAATGCAGACGAATCCATTCAATGCCTTCAACTGCAGCTAAATTTTCCAGTAGCTCAGCCAGATTTCTCTTTTTGTATAAATCAAGACCATAGTAGGTCAAATCCTGAGCAATAAGTATCAGTTCCTTTACTCCGTTTTTGGCCAGTCCTTTTGCTTCGTTTACCAATTTTTCAATGGGCTGTGAAACGTGTTTGCCACGCATTAATGGAATGGCGCAGAAACTGCAAGGACGGTCACATCCTTCGGCAATTTTAAGGTAGGCATAATTTTTAGGCGTAGTTGTAAGACGCTCGCCCAATAATTCATGTCTGTAATCGGCACCTAAGGCTTTTAAAAGGCCCGGTAGTTCTGTAGTTCCAAAATATTGGTCTACGTTTGGTATTTCCTTAATCAAATCCGGTTTGTAACGTTCTGAAAGGCATCCGGTCACAAACACCTTGTCAACAAGGCCTTGCTCTTTTTTGTCAACATAGTTAAGGATCATGTTTACAGATTCTTCCTTTGCATTGTCAATAAAACCGCAAGTGTTGATTACAATGATATTTCCTTCTTCATGGGCAGGGGCTTCGTGGGTTACGTCTTTGCCGCTGGCACGGAGCTGACCCATCAGCACTTCGCTGTCATACACGTTTTTGGAACATCCCAATGTAATTACATTGATTTTGTTTTTCTTTAATGACTTGGTTCTCATAGAATTGTAAATTGGAGTGCAAAATTAAGCTTTTTATGAATAGTAGCACTATGGTTGGGTAAATTTTATGAGGTTGACTTTATGGTAAGAAAAATAGTTGGATGTAAAATAGATTCAGAAGAAAGCCGTTTTATATCGGTATTAGTTTTGATATATTGCGTTTTTATATTTTATGATGGTTTTATGAAGAAAATAGGAATGTTCTTTTTGTTGCTGGCTCCTTTGATGCTTTTGGCACAGCAACGGGATGTTAAGGTATATAGGGAGTTTATTGAAGGTAAGACGGTAGTTTTTGCTGACAATAATGAGTTTTGTCCGGTTTCTGTCTTGATACGGACAGAGCTTCTTAATATGAAAAGCAGCCTTAAAGCGCCTTATGTTTTAGTGCCGGCAAAAACAAAAAGATTTGTGCTGATGGAAATTTCAGTAATTAATCTTAAAAAGGAATTTAATTTTAAATACCAGAGCTCATTTTTCCTGGGTGATATCAATCTTAGGAAATATGATATCGATTTCCCTTATAGTCTGCCGTATAAAGAAGGAGAAGAATATAGTATTGGACAGGGGTATAATGGCAAGATTTCACATCAGGGTGAATTTGCCCTTGATTTCATCATGCCTATCGGTACTGAAATTACGGCTGCCAGAGATGGTATTGTTGTTGATGTTCAGGATAGCAATACGGAAACCTGTATGTCGAAAGACTGTGCAGAATTTAATAATTATATCGTGATTTATCACGAAGACGGAACAATGGCGGAATATACGCACATTGACACCAAAGGTTCTTTGGTCAAAAAAGGAGATGTTGTTAAAAGAGGAGATAAAATCGGACTTAGTGGCAATATTGGCTGGTCATCTGGGCCACATCTGCATTTTTTCAGTTTTGTTTCGGATATAGAGAAGGGCAGGAGGTCTATCCGTACAAAATTCAGGACGGAAGGAAATAAACTCGAATTCCTGCAGGAAAAGAAATCGTATAAAAAAGATTATGAGTTTTAATAAAAAAGCCTCTGCATTTGCAGAGGCTTTTTTATGTGTAAAAGATATATTTTATAAATCTATCAATAATGTAAGTGTTACATTGTTGCTGACAGTTTTGACTGTAGTTGGGTCAACAAGTCCTTGTGAAAAGAATGTCTGCTGTATGTCTCTTTTGGCATAAGAATATGCCGCGTCCAGCCTTGTTCCTCCAAAATTATAGCCAAGACCTGCTGAAAATCCTTGCAGATCTCCAACTGTTTTTCCATTTTTATAAGGGCTTTGCTCAAAACGGTAACCGCCTCTGAAACTCCATTGTTTTGCTTTTGCTTCAGCACCAATGCGTACTTCAGATGTTACGTCAAGCAGTGATTCTAATTGTGCATTTGTTTGGCGGTAGTCGTTGCTTGGTCTGAAGCGGATATTACTGTAATCTTTCATGGCGTAATCCACACTGATTAGTCCATATTTTCCAAAAACATAGGCTAAGCTTCCTGTGTATTTTCCAGGTGTTTGTAAACGATATGACGGATAAATCATGGTTACATTCGGGTCGACAATTACAGGGTTGCGGGTTCCGCAGTCCGGACAGTCTACAACCAGATTCTGACGCAATTCTTCATTCAGACGAAACCAGGTAGGTGATTCATAGGCAAGTCCAATGCGGAATTCAGGAGTCACTTTGGCAATGGCTCCAACCTGGAATGAAAATCCGTTACCGTAAGTGTATAATTCATTTCGGAAACGCAAAGCCTGAGGTCCTGAATTTGGATTATTGCCAGGCGTATCCAAATAATCTTCATAGAAGTTGGTTACGCGGGTATAGTCTGTGAAATGTGAATTCAGGCTAAGACCAAAATAAAACCGGTCTGTGTATTGCACTCCTCCATTAAAGGAAAGCTTTCCGTTATATCCGTTAGTCTCAATAAAATTCTCCTGAAAATAATTGCCGCCAACAGGTGCATTTGGAGTATAAACCGTATTGTTGTCTGTATTGGTAGCAGGATTGATAAGGTAGCCGTAATAACCAAAATAAGCCTGCTGTTCTCTGTATGTTAGTGCTTCAAAAGGCAGATTGGTAATATCGCCTAACGGAATTCCGTTGGCATGGCTTGAGAAATATTGCGACACGGAGTTCGTAGGATTAAATCCGGCAGTATGAAACTGATTGTCGAAATTGGAAACATTTTCATAGTTTGCCGCAACTGTAAATTTTTTCCAATTGCTTGAAGCATCTTCGTTTTCGAAAACCCAGATAGCTCCCAATTGGTTCAGGTCAAAACTATTGTCTCTTTCTTTAGTGGTGGTGCCAAAATAACGTGACTTGTTACTGATGCTGTAGTTGCTAAGTGTTATGGCAATCTGATTGGTCGTAAAAACTGCACTTCCGGCTGGATTAACGCCAATTGCCGAAAAATCGCCTCCAAGAGCACCAAAAGCACCACTCATCCCTCTAAAGCGGGCCGTACCGGTCAGGTTGTCCTGAGCATACCTCATGGCATCGGAAACTTCTTGTGCCTGAGCACTTAAAGCAAATCCCGCAATCATAAATAAAAAATACTTTTTCATAGGGTTAATTTTTTTCTTAGGGGTTCAAAAAAATACCTATGCTATAACTTTTACGTTTAGACATAGGCATTCTGTATCATTAAATTAAGTGTTATCCTCTTCGTCCGCCGCCACCGCCGCCAGATCTTCCGCCGCCGCCATAGGAACCTCCACCTGATGATCTTCCGCCGCCACTTGAGCTAGGGCTGCTGTATGATGGTCTTGATGGTGCCACATTTTGGCTTCTTGTAGAATTGCTTCGGCTTGGAGTACTGTAATTGTTGCTGTTATTTCTTGTGGTATTATAACTGTTTCGTGTTGTGTTATAATCTCTTGAGCTTGAATTATAGTCTCTTGAATTTGTAGTACTGTTGCTACGGGGTCCGGTTGTGTTATATCTTGTTGAATTTCGGTTGGAATAATAAGTTCCTTCCCCTCTTCTTGAAGTGTTGTATGCATTATTGCTTCTGTAGCTTCTTGTTGCAGAATTGCTTCTGTAATAATTGTTTCTTCCAAAGCTGTTGTTGGCGTAGTAGCTTCTTCTTCCGTTGGCATAAGCGTAGTTATTGTAGTAGTGACCTCCATGCCAGTGGTTCCAACCGCCGTAATAAGGATAGTACCAATTGTTCCAGCCCCAGCCCCAGCCAAGACCCCAACTTGGTCCGTACCAGCTATTCCAGCCCCAACCGCCATACCAGCCTCCCCAGCCAAGACCCCAGCCCCAGCCTGGTCCGTACCAATTATTCCAACCCCAACTATTGTCGTAAATGTTTACAGTTACATTATCAGAGTTGCTTCCCCAGGCAGGATAGGATGCTGCAGTAGCTACATAGGTAGTATCGTTATAAGCCGGTGATGCATAATTGTTTGAATCGGTAAAGATTTCAGGATCATCCTGAAGCGATCTGAAATATTCTCTGTAGCCGTTGCTACTTTCATTGTTTGCAGTAGTGTTAGATCTTCTTTCGTTATTGTTGTAAACTCCATCGGAATCATAATAAGATGAATTCTGGTATGACCCACAGGAAGTCATAAGAATTGCCAGCAATCCGATTAATGAATAAAGGGATGCTGATTTTGGGGAAATGTAATAAGTTTTCATATCTAGAGCAATTTTATTGTTGGACAATACAAAAGACAATACAAAAATAATTAGTTTTGCTGAATTATCTAGTTAAATAAAGTTAAACAATATTTGTGCCAAACTATTCAATATGAGTAAGAACCTTACAAAAAGATCAGAAGATTATTCCAAATGGTATAATGAACTGGTAGTAAAAGCAGATTTAGCCGAAAATTCAGGGGTTAGAGGCTGTATGGTTATCAAACCATACGGTTATGCCATCTGGGAAAAGATGCAGGCGGAGTTAGACAGAATGTTCAAAGAAACCGGACATCAGAATGCTTATTTCCCGCTATTTGTACCCAAAAGCATGTTTGAGGCTGAAGAGAAAAATGCAGAAGGTTTTGCTAAAGAATGCGCAATCGTTACTCATTATAGATTAAAAAATGATCCGGATAAACCGGGGAAATTAATGGTGGACCCTAATGCCAGGCTGGAAGAAGAACTGATTGTACGTCCAACGAGCGAGGCTATTATCTGGTCTACTTATAAAGGGTGGGTACAGTCTTATAGAGATTTGCCACTTCTGATTAACCAGTGGGCAAACGTAGTGCGCTGGGAAATGAGAACCCGTTTGTTTTTGAGAACAGCCGAATTTTTATGGCAGGAAGGACATACGGCTCATGCGACACAAAGCGAAGCGATAGCAGAATCAGAACAAATGATGAATGTGTATGCCGACTTTGTACAGAATTTTATGGCCATTCCGGTAATCAAAGGAGTAAAGACGGAAACGGAGCGCTTTGCCGGAGCAGTAGAAACCTATTGTATCGAAGCCTTGATGCAGGATGGAAAGGCCCTGCAGGCCGGTACATCCCATTTCTTAGGGCAAAATTTTGCGAAAGCTTTTGATGTTAAGTTTGCCAATGCAGAAGGAAAGCAAGAGCATGTTTGGGGAACTTCCTGGGGTGTTTCGACACGTCTGATGGGAGCTTTGGTTATGACGCACTCAGATGATAACGGATTGGTTTTGCCTCCAAATCTGGCGCCAATTCAAGTTGTGATTGTTCCTATCTACAAAACGGATGAAGAATTTGCAGCCATAACTGAAGCTGCAAATACATTAGTGTCACAATTGCGGAAACTAAGAATTTCTGTCAAGTTCGATGACAGGACGACCCAGAAGCCAGGATTTAAATTTGCAGAATGGGAATTAAAAGGTGTTCCTGTTAGGGTAGCAGTTGGTCCGAAAGATTTAGAGAACGGAACTTTTGAGGTGGCAAGAAGAGATACTTTGTCTAAAGAAGTCGTTTTAAAGGATAATATAGTAAATCATATTAACAGCCTGTTGGAAGAAATTCAGGACAGTTTGTTTAGTAAGGCATTGGAATACAGGGATACACATATCACCGAAGTGAATTCCTTTGATGAGTTTAAAGATGTTTTAGAGAATAAAGGTGGTTTTATTGCGGCTCATTGGGATGGAACCCCTGAGACGGAAGAGAAAATCAAAGACCTTACTAAAGCAACAATCAGGTGTATTGCTTTGGATAGGGTAGAAGAGTCCGGAAGCTGCGTGTTTACTGGAAAACCTTCTGTTGGGAGAGTGCTTTTCGCGAAGGCATACTAAAAAAAATAAAAAAAAATTGAGGTAGCTATTGTGCGAATAAAAAATAGTTGTATTTTTGCATCCGCATTAGAGAAGCAAGGCCCGTTCGTCTATCGGTTAGGACGCCAGGTTTTCATCCTGGTAAGGGGGGTTCGATTCCCCCACGGGCTACAAGTTCAAAGTTTATTGAAAGTATAAACTAACTTAGAAGGATTCAAGGTCCGTTCGTCTAGGGGTTAGGACGCCAGGTTTTCATCCTGGTAACAGGGGTTCGATTCCCCTACGGACTACAAAAAAACATTTAAAGAAAAAAAGGAAGAAAATGGCAAATCATAAGTCAGCTCTAAAAAGAATCAGAAGTAACGAAAAGAAAAGAGTATTAAACAGATACCAACACAAAACTACTCGTAATGCGATCAAAGCTTTGCGTTTGGCTACTGATAAATCTGATGCTGCTGCAAAACTATCAGGTGTTATTTCTATGATTGATAAATTGGCTAAGAAAAATATTATCCACAATAATAAAGCTGCCAATTTAAAATCTAAATTGACTAAACACGTTTCTGCTCTTTAATCAGGTGCTGAATCGCTAAAATATAAAATGCCCTCATCAGAGGGCTTTTTTTATATTCGTATTTCGAGTCACTAACGAGATATGGACCAAGTTTTAAAATTACCAAAATAAAAAAGCTCTCAATTTTGAGAGCTTTTTTTATAATTTGTCTTTGAGGTCTTCCAGCATTTCTTTTGTAATGGGCTTAGACAAGAAATCAATTACAATGGGATAGGTCTTTGATTTTTCAATATCTGTCGGGTCAATAGTAGATGAAAGTACAATAACCTTTGTTTTTGTATTGAATTCCTGATACTCCTTTTTAGTAAAATTGTCGAGAAATTCCCAACCACCCATAACCGGCATGTTCAGGTCTAAAAAGATAAGTTCAGGACAAAGGGTTTCATTATTAGCTTTAAGCTTTTCATAATAGTCCATAGCCTCCTGGCCATTTTTTGCAGTAATTATTTCTTCTGTAAAAGACGCTTTGGCAATTACCATCTTATAAAGCATTAGAGTAATTGGATCATCATCCACACATAAGATTTTATGTAGCATTTTATTCCTTTTTGAATGTTAATGTAAACTTAGTTCCTTTATTTACCTGGCTTTGAACATCAATTGTTCCGCCCATTGTTTCAACTTGAGATTTGACAAGATATAACCCAAGTCCTTTACTGTCCGGATAATTATGAAATCTTTGGTATAGCCCGAAAATCTTGTCTTTATTTCGTTCAATATCGATTCCTATTCCGTTGTCTTCAAAGGTAAGAATTGTCTTATCAACTTTCTCCTTTGTAGTGATAGTTATTTTTAATTTTTTTGCAGGATTCCTATATTTTATGGCATTTGTAAGCAAATTCAACATGATGCTTTCCAGATAAGCCTTGTTCATGTTTGAAAGCGAGTCGTTTTCAAGATTGATTTTCAGGATTGGCTGGTGCAGGTTTATAAGATAGCTTAGCTGGTCAAAAACAGTTTCAAATACTTCGCTGAAAAGAACTTCTTCCTTCTGGATAGACGGATTGTCTTTGATAATGACAACCTTGACAAGGTCATTTATGGTTTCGTTCAGAAGATGGGTAGACTTTGTAAAGCCATTGAGTATGAGTTTCAGGTCGTCGTTTTCTATAGGAATATCTTCAATCAGGTTCAAAAGCCCGGTTAGGTTGGATAACGGCGCCCTGAGATTGTGTGATGTTATATAAGAGAACTGTTTTAAATCCTTATTGTTTTGTGTTAATTCACGGATGAGCTGTTCCCGTTCTTTTTCCTGTCTTTTCAGAAGGGTAATGTCCCGCTGTATCGAAATCCAGTGTGAAAGCTGTCCTTCTTTGTTTGTAATCGGAATCATGGAAAAGCTGACCCAGTATTCCTCACCATTCTTTTTGTAGCTTATAGTTTCAATCTGTGTTTCCTCTTCATTTTTGATAGCCGTAACCAGTTTTTTCAATTCCGATTCGTCAGAATTTTTACCTCTGAAGAGTAATGGTGATTTTCCAATGACTTCAGATGCCTTGTAGCCGGACATTTCTGCAAATGCCTGATTGGCAAAGATAATTTTTGGAATAGAAGTTTCAGAAGTATCATTGTCTGTAATGATGACCGCATCTTTAGCTTGGGTAATAACGGTTTCCAGAAGCTTTAGTCGCTGTTCTTCCTCTTTCTGCTTGGTGACATCCTGCATGGAACCAATCATTCGTATTGGTTTTCCATTGCTGTTTTTAATCAGGAAGCCTCGGTCAAAAACGTGTTTGTAGGTACCGTCAATACATTTGAAACGGTATTCATCCTGCCATTTTTCGACTTTTTTCTCAAGAAAATTGTATAGTTTAACCGATACTCTAAGGCTGTCTTCCGGATGTATTCTGTCAAACCACCATTTTGATGTATCGCCAACATCTTCTTTTTTGTATCCAAAAACACTGCGGATTCCTTTGTTCCATTGAAAATCATCTTCCTGAATTTTCCAATCCCATATGGTGTCGCTGGTTGCTTTCGCAACAATGTCATAGCGGTCTATGGCTTCTTTTAATTCTTCGCCGGCTCGTCTGTTTTCAATCACTACGCCTACCAGATTGGCAATGCGGTCGAGCAGATAGATTTCATTAGGATTAGGCTCTCTGTTGGTCTTATAATAGGTTACGAAACTGGCCAGACTGGAACCGTCTGTTTTTCTAATCGGGATCGACCAACAGGATTTTAAGCCATTGGCTATGGCTGCCGGAGCAAAATTTTTGCAGAGCGGTTCTTTTTCAATATCGGAAATAAAAGCACTTTCGTTTTTAAAGATGCTTTTTTTCGAATCGATATCGTTTATGGAGTCGACATAGCTTTTTGGAAGCGAATTGCCTACAAAGTGTTTTATCTTATGGTTTTTGATTTCAATAATGGAGCATAAGGCATCCGGCATCAAAGTTTCGATGTTTTGGATTACTTTCTCCAAAACGTCCTTTAATGATTTGTTGGGTTCCGCATTAAGCCTGTAGGTGTCTTTTTCAAATGCGAGTATGGTTTCCTGGAACTTACGTGTCGTAATATCCTGAAGGGCACCTATTTTTTTAACCTGTTTGCCATCTTCCCATATCAGGTCAAAGCGGTCCAAAACATGGGCATAGGTGTCATCCTGTTTGCGGAAACGGTATTCTATTTCATGGTGCGAATCTGAAGAATCTTCTTTGATGGCGGCAATTTTTTCCCTGACTTCTTCTCTTTCGTCAGGATGCAGCCGCGATACCCAAAAATCTAAATCCAGATACTGTAGGTCTTTAAAATCAAATCCGAATAGTTTTTTGTAATTGGAGCCTGCAATGTATATTTTCTTTGTTTCGGCATCAAATTCATATATCGCATCACTTGTTGCCTTTGCGATAGCTTCATAGCGAAGGTTGCTTTCCTTGATTTTAAGTTCTTTTTCAATCCTTTCGGTTACATCACGCGCATTGAGTACAATTCCGTTAACTGCGGCATTGTCTCTCATGTCGATGACATT
Organism: Flavobacterium sp. 38-13; assembly: GCF_001899155.1. Lineage (NCBI taxonomy): Bacteria > Pseudomonadati > Bacteroidota > Flavobacteriia > Flavobacteriales > Flavobacteriaceae > Flavobacterium > Flavobacterium sp. 38-13. Next base: position 502,760 of record NZ_MKVG01000007.1, on the reverse strand, counting down.
GGCTTCGAGCCATCGCCAATTGTCGTTTATTCCAATGTATCGGAACGGGCGGGTGGCGATGCGTTTTTCTGTTTTTAATCTGGAAAATTCCTGTTTGAAAATTTCCTTTTCGTCCGGATGAAGCTGGTCGAAGGCATTGAGACCGATGTAATCATCCGGATTTATTCCGTAATTGGTCTGAACATTCGGACTGATATAAGTAAATACGCCATCAGTGTCAAGAATGGAAATCAGTTCTGAACCGTCCTGAACCAGGGCTTTGAATCGTTGTTCGTTGAGTTCGTTCTCTTTTTCGGTTTTAAGTCTTTCGGTAACGTCTGTGACTAAAACAAGTCGGGCCCTTTTTCCATTGAAATTAATTTCATTGCCTTGGGTAATGACATCAATTGTTTCGCTGTTTTTTGTGGTATGTTTGAAAGACATTTCCACAAATTTTCCATTTTCCCTAAGTGATTTTACTAAAGCCATGGCTTTTTCAGTGTCATCTTTGGCTACAAGGGTGGAAGCTTTCAGATTTAGGAATTCTTCTCTGGTATAGCCGTATTTTCTTATAGCGGCATCATTGGCATCTAAGACATGAAGTGTTTCAATATCATAGACTAGTTTTGGTAGCGGACTGTATTGAAAAATATCTTTGTATTTTTTTTCTGAATCGCTCAGCTTCTGTGCTATTTTCTTGCGTTCGATATTGTAGAGTATCGTTTTGAAAAGCAAAGAAGCGTTCAGGTCTTCTTTCTGCAGGTAGTCGGAAACTCCATACGAAAGTGACTTGATGCTGAATTCCTTGTCAGAAAATCCGGTTAGTATGATTATCGGGATGTCTCTCGATATGGGGATGATTTCATTCAAAAGCCGTTCGCCTTCTCCGTCGGGAAGAATCAGGTCCAGAAAAATAATATCTATTTTTTCTTCCGTATTCAGAATGTTCCGGGCTTCTTTGAGATTCCTGGCCTCATAAAAAACGGGATGACGGAATTCTTCTCTTATATAATCTTTAATCAGTACCAGATCGCCCTGATTGTCTTCGATTATTAAAAAGTGAATACCTTCTTTTTGAAACGTCATCGGTTACTATTTTTTAGGCAGTTGAACCATTGATAGCCAGAACTCTTCAATTGCGGCTACCGTCTCCAAAAAATTATCGGCTTCGATGGGTTTTGTTATAAAGCAATTTACGTGGTTTTGATAGCTCTTCAGTATGTCGCTTTCAGATGACGATGTGGTTAGCATAATTACAGGTATATGTTGAATTTGGGGATTCGATTTAATTCTGGCCAAAACTTCATGGCCGTTTAGTTTTGGGAGGTTTATATCCAGAAGGATAAGGTCTGGCATTATAGCATTTTTATAAGCTCCCTTTTTTTCTAAAAACTGTATAGCCTCCCATCCATCTTTTACGACTGAGATTTCTTTTCGTATACTGCCATAGCCCAGGGCTTCTCTTGTTAGCAGGATATCGCCTTCATTGTCTTCAATCAGTAAAATAACAATTGATTCCATTGGGCACAGATTAGAATTTAACAAATATAATAAAACTATTCACTTATTTGCTTACAGTAAAATAAAATGTGCTGCCCTGACCTTCTTCTGATTCTACCCAGATTTTTCCACCTTGGGCTTCTATGATTTTTTTACAGATTGCCAAACCAATCCCGGTTCCTGAATATTCGTGTTTGGCATGAAGCCTTTGGAAAATGACGAATATTTTTTCACTGAACATAGGGTCTATTCCAATTCCGTTATCCTTAACCAGAAAAAGCCAGCGGTTATCCAAATCCTGATATGTTATTTCTATTAATGGTGGCTCTGATTCGCTGTGGTATTTTAGGGCATTGCTGATTAGGTTCTGAAAAACAAGCTGTATTGGTGTTTTACGGTTTTGGATAGTAGGCAGATGGCTCCATTTTATAACCGCCTTGCTTTCTTTTATAAAAGTTTCGTGATAATTGACAACTTCTTCAATTAGTGTATTGAGGTCGATTGTTTCGATGGTCTGGTCGAATTTCCCAACTCTGGAGTACTCCAGAAGGTCAAGTATAAGATTGCGCATCCTGTGAGAGCCGTCTACGGCGTAATGAATGTATTCTTTGCCTTTGTCATCCAGTTTGTCATTGTATTTTCTTTGGATTTCTGATAAAAATCTTGTTATCATGCGTAAAGGCTCCTGCAGGTCATGTGAAGCGATATAGGCAAATTGTTCCAGCTCTGCATTGGAAACAGCAAGCTCTTCCATTCTTTTGTTAAGTTGAAGATTAAGCTGTTTGAGTTGCTCTTCATTGATTTTCCTTTCTGTAATGTCTTCCAGAGAACCTATCATGCGGAGGGGTTTCCCTTTTTTGTTGAATAAGATATATCCTCTGTCATATATATACCGGATGTCTCCGGATTCTGTAATGATGCGGTATTCGTCTGACCATTTTTCTTTATTTGAAGTTTCGATAAACTTGTCGAATCTTTTTGCAACCCGTTCTTTGTCTTCCGGATGAATTTTGTTAGTCCACCAGGTACTGTGGTTTTCAAGTTCCGGATAGCCAAAGATTCTTGTAAGCGATTCGCCCCAGATAACCCTGCCTTTCTTAAAGTCCCAGTCCCAGATAATATTGTTGGTTGCTTTGGTTACTACGGTATATCTGTTATTGGAAAGGGTAAGTTCTTCTGTAATGTTTTTTAGCCTGTTGAGGTATTTCTGGTTTTTGTTTTCATATCTCCTTAGCATTACCCAGAAGAGAGCTCCCGAGGCTACAATAAAACCAATTCCTTTAAGCGTTTGGAAGAGAATGCTGTCGCCATTAAAACCAAAATAGGCAAATGAGCGGTCACTGACTAAAATCCATAGGATTCCAATCACAAGATAGATGGAGATTATTTTATTGGAAGGTTTGTACATGGGGTATGTTCTTCATTGTAAAGATAAAGGTAAAACTCTTTTTGTTCAGATTATTTATGTTAAAAAAACGGGTTAGGTGCTAATTATGGAATCTTGAGTTACTGGCTTATTATGAATAAGTTAAGTCCATAGGAAAAAACATTTTTTATGTCAAAATAATGTGTAAATTTGCACCTTCAAAAAAAATCAGATGGAATCTATCAGAAACATTGCAATTATTGCCCACGTCGATCACGGTAAGACTACTTTGGTTGATAAAATTATGTACCATTGCCAGCTTTTCCGCGAAAACGAAAATACGGGAGACCTGATTCTTGACAATAACGATTTGGAGCGTGAGAGAGGTATTACCATTACTTCTAAAAACGTTTCTGTTGTTTATAAAGGAACAAAAATCAATATTATCGATACTCCGGGTCACGCGGATTTTGGAGGCGAGGTTGAGCGTGTCCTGAATATGGCCGATGGTGTTTGCCTTTTGGTAGATGCTTTTGAAGGTCCTATGCCGCAAACGCGTTTCGTGTTGCAAAAAGCAATCGATCTTGGATTGAAACCTTGCGTGGTAATCAATAAAGTAGACAAGGAAAACTGTACTCCTGAGGAAGTACACGAAAAAGTTTTTGACCTGATGTTTGAACTTGGTGCTACTGAAGAGCAATTGGATTTCCCAACGGTTTATGGTTCTGCAAAAAACAACTGGATGTCTGAGGATTGGAAACAACAGACTCAAAACATTGAGCCTCTTTTGGATATGGTTATCCAGCATGTTCCTGCTCCAAAAGTTTCTGAAGGAACGCCACAAATGTTGATTACATCTTTAGACTTTTCATCTTTTACAGGACGTATTGCTATTGGACGTCTTGAAAGAGGGATATTGAAAGAAGGAATGCCTATTTCTTTGGTAAAAAGAGATGGTAAAGTTATAAAATCACGTATCAAGGAACTTCACACTTTTGAAGGACTTGGCCGTAAAAAAGTGGAGCAGGTAGTAGCAGGTGATATTTGTGCAATTGTTGGTGTTGAAGGTTTTGAAATTGGTGATACTATTGCCGATTTTGAAAATCCGGAAGCATTACAGACTATTGCTATTGATGAACCTACGATGAGTATGTTATTTACGATTAACGATTCTCCTTTCTTTGGAAAAGAAGGTAAGTTCGTAACTTCAAGACATATTCGTGAGCGTTTGACAAAAGAGTTGGAGAAAAACCTTGCAATGCGTGTTGGTGAGACTGATTCTGCTGATAAGTTCATGGTTTTTGGTCGTGGAGTTCTTCACTTGTCAGTTCTTATTGAAACAATGAGAAGAGAAGGTTATGAATTGCAGATTGGTCAGCCTCAGGTAATCATTAAAGAGGTTGATGGTGTGAAATGCGAGCCTATTGAAGAATTGACAATCGACCTTCCGGAAAATCTTTCAGGAAGAGCAGTAGAATTTGTGTCTGTACGTAAAGGCGAAATGCTTTCTATGGAAGGAAAAGGAGACAGGATGGTTGTGAAATTTAATATTCCTTCACGTGGAATCATCGGTTTGCGTAACCAGCTATTGACAGCTACGGCAGGTGAGGCCATCATGGCACACCGTTTCATAGGTTATGAACCATACAAAGGAGAGATTCCGGGAAGAAATAACGGTTCATTGATTTCTATGGAAAATGGTAAGGCGATTCCTTATTCTATCGATAAATTACAGGACCGAGGTAAATTCTTTGTGGATCCAAACGAAGATATCTATGAAGGTCAGGTAATTGGCGAGAATACGCGTAGCGATGATATGACTGTAAACGTAACTAAAACGAAAAAACTTTCTAACGTTCGTTCTTCAGGAGCGGATGAAAAGACAAGAATCGTTCCGGCTATCAAGTTCTCATTAGAAGAGGCGCTTGAATACATCCAGAAAGATGAGTATGTTGAGGTTACGCCAAAATCTTTACGTTTGAGAAAGATTTACTTAAATGAAAATGACAGAAAACGTTTTAAATTCTAATCCGTTTTCCTGATATACAAAAGCCATTCTTTTAAGAATGGCTTTTTTTATGATAGTTGTCTAACCCTTTTGAGTATTTTGTTCTTATATACATTCTTCGTCCAGATGAATCCATTTGCATTTCCATTGTCCTCTAACGTTGATGTATAATCTTTTATAAACAGCCATTTCTTCTACTGTTTCAATATAGGTGAAAATATCGGGAATACTGTCACCATTGATGTCATAACCTGTTCCCTGAATTGTTTTCCCGTTTTTGTCCTTTATTTCTGCTTCACTGCTTTTAATCCTGCTGTTTTCCTTATACGGAATTATGGCCAAACCGTTCGGATTAACTAAGCTGCTTTCAGTAACAGTGTTGATTTTTTGAAAGGATACGCTTGGAAAAGAGATTGTTCCCGGACAATCTGTATCTTCAATCACATACCAGTCAGTTATTGCCGACTTATAGGTTTTATTGTCCAGCCAGATAAGTCCGTCAATTGTTTGATTCCATATTATTTTGGTGCCCTTATAATCTTTGTCGGCTTTGATTCCTTTTTTTAAGGTTGTGTTGCTGTTTTGGGCAAGCAGGAAATCAACCAGAGCGAAATTGTCGTCCCAAACAAAAGGAATGTCCAGGCCACTAATTTGCAGAGGACAAATAAAATAACTGTTTTCATTTTCCTTCGTAAAGAAAGAAGGTTGGGTGGGTTCAAGCACAGGATTTTGCTTTACCCATTTGTTACCGATTATCTTTTTCAGGCTGTCCAGGGTTGGTTGCAGATTGACGGCTATTTCCTGCGGTTTTTCAACAGTCTTTTCCGAATTTTCTATTGGTATAGCTGTTTTTTGCTTTTGTTCACAGGAAAAAAGAGTTGCCAGTAATAGAGCCGTTGCAATAGTGGTTATCCGTTTCATTTGATTTTTTGATGATGATTGTTTTATGCTACCGAACCGGTTCGTAGATTAGCTGTACGACGCCAGACTGAAAAGTGTTGGTTTTGAGAAGTTTCAATTCTACCCGTTGTTTGAGGTCTTCAAATAAAGGTTTACCGCTACCTAAAGCCACCGGATGTACGGATATCCTGTAAATATCGATAAGCCCTGACTGTATGAAGGTTTTGATAAGTCCGGCACCACCATACAGCCAGATATCTTTTCCGTCCTGTTGCTTGATTTCGGCTACTTTTTCAACTATGTCAGAACTGATAAAGGTGGCGTTTGGGTCTTGCCGTTTCTGACCGGAGAAAACAAATTTGTTTTTTGAATGGACACCCTGCCATAGTTTTTGTTCTGCAATACCGACTCCTTCTTCCGGCTGATAGTTGCCCCAGGCATCATAACTCGCTCTTCCGTAGAATATGGTATCTATGCTGTCAAGGAAGCCGTCAAAATCCATATCTTCATCCATAATGCACCAATCGATTTCTCCGTTTGGTCCTTCAATAAATCCGTCGAGTGTTACGGCCAGGTCTAAAATTACTTTTTTCATTGATTATCTCTTTTGATTGGAGTAGTTTTAAAGGTATGTAATTTTTTTCTGTTTATTGGTTGAACCATTGGAGTGTTTTTTCAATAACCATTCTCCAGCCATCTGTTTGGGGCTGGTCTGATATATTAAAGGAATGGTCGGCATTGTTTATAAGTTCCAAACGTATATTTTTTCCTTTGGAGAGTAATGTAGTATAGGCTATTGTTGCCGATTCAGGATAAACGGCCTTGTCTGCTGTTCCTTGCAACAGGAGTATTTTTCCGTTGTATTTTTCCAGTTCGTCAATAACCGAAGTTTTTAACATACTCGACCATCGGAGATAGGAGAATCCCCAGAAATTTTTAGAGGTATTGTTGGGATCAGAGAGTATATCGTTCCAGATGGTTTTTACATATTCAATACGTTGTTCCGGTAACGGCATATTATGTTCTTCGGTATTAAAAAAAGTGCCGTCTTCTGCAAATTTATACAGGCTATACAATTGCGACGGCCCTTCACCGGCAAGTATGGCAACATGACTAACGGTATCTTTCATCAGGGAAGCGACTCTCGAAACAACAACACCTCCTTCAGAATGCCCGGCAATGAGCATTTTGCGATTGTCAATGTTTTCCTTCTTAAGGACGTAATTGATGGCATTTGTGATAGCATTGCTCCAGTTTTCTAAAGAAAATTTTTTATCAAAATTTTTAGACCCGTCTTGAAGATATTTTACACCCGGTTTTTCAATAATCAGTACCTTAAATTTTTCCTGTGTGGCCGTATACCATGAGCTGTGTCCGTTGGTAGGAATTACTTTTCCATTTCTCATGGCAAACAGTGAGTTTTTGCCAGAGCCCTGAACATATACCACCAAAGGTAATTTTTCTTTTGAAGCTGTTACAGAAAGATAGAATGTAAGTGTGTCCTTTTTGTTTTGGATTTCGTATTTGTCATACGGTAAGTCAGGCAGGTGTTCTATTTTGGCTTTTTGGGCATAAAGTGAGGAAACAGCCAGTAGGCAAAAAATAATAGTCTTGATTTTGATGTGCATTTTTGATTTATTGATGTTCACATTAACTATAAATACTATTGCAGGAAAATTTGCAATTATTTTCGCGATTTTAGAATAGAAATGAAATGTTTTATTTCCAATCAGTAAGCCCAATGTTTTAAATTGTTGATTACCTTCCATGAATTTTCAATTCGCATATAGAGTAAAATTCGACCTCCATTGTTTCCGCGGCTATAACCAATTACGGCATAGTTGCCATCTGCGGAGTAAATAGGTTTTGAAATTGATAAAGGAAAGCTTCTGTAAAACATTTCACCTGAATTGTATTTTTTAAAATCACGAATAAGTGACCTCCTTTTTTCTTTATCGTGAAACTGTAATATTGATTTAGCGGTTTCTATATCTATTGGCCGTTTTTTGGATACTATAATCCGATTGGGAAACTCTGAAGGCCTCCAGATTGTTGGTTTTTCTTTTTCGGCCTGTATTTTTAAATCATCTAATATTGCTTGGTCTATGGGAAATTCAAGTGATTGAACATCAATTTCTTTAAGCTTTGACTTTATCTCAAAAGCATCACAATCAATCACGATTTCATTTTCTTGTAAAACGGATTGAGGTAAATCCTGACCAAAACACGTAGCGCCAGTTAATAGCGCTGTAAAAATGTAGAGTATTTTTTTAGAAGTAAGCATTCGATAATATTTGAGTTTTATTTAAACCACAGATTTAGAATAATTATAGTGATTTCATAAAGTTTAATGATGTGGTTGCGTCTATTACATATAAAACACATTGAATTTATGTCCGTCAGGGTCAGAAAAAACAAACCCATAATATCCTTTTCCAAATTCTTGTGCTTCGGAAATAATTGTCCCGCCTGCATTTTTAACTGCTTCCTGCCATTGGTTTACTTCTTCTTTGCTTTCGGCAGAAAGGGTAAATATTATTTCGTTGCCCTGTTTTGGGTCGGTTAATTCTATTTTGGTATTGGATTTAAGGATTTCCTTTAAAAAGAAATGGATGATAAAATTGTCATCGCCAACCAAAAAACTGGTCAGTTCTTTAGAAACTCCATTTGGTTGAAAGCCTATTTGAGTATAGAATTCAGTTGTGCGTTCTAAATCTTCAACACCCAGATTGGCCCAGATTTTTCTTGTTTTCATAAAATGTTTTATGGTTTAATTTGCTGTCGGGGTATAACAAAGATAAGTAATGAATTGACTTTTTATTTGTTATAATCAGCTAACTTCGCCAGTAGTTTTTATTTTTAGCACTTATTCGGGTAGTTGAACAGATTTTAAAGTCACAATACCCAAATAAAAAGAATTGAAATAAGCATCTTTTAGTGCTGTCACTTTTAAGACAAAATAGATTAACTTAGGACTCAGAACCTCAGAATCTTAGTGCCTAAAAAAAACACTTTCCTGTAAATCATTCCACGCACCTCCGTTATATACTTTCTTAAATCCTTTTTCCTTCAGGATATTTTCTGCCTTGACACTGCGAAGACCATGCGAGCATACGGTGATATAGGTTTTTGCAGTGTCGAGTTCAGTATAGCGATTACGGATTTCACCTAAGGATATATTGAGCGAACCTTCGATATGGCCCATCTTATATTCATTTTCTGTGCGTACGTCGAGAATAATGGCTCCTTCAGATAATAACTTGTCCAATCCTTTGTCTAAAGTGTAAATTCTGTAAATACGATATCCGATATAGATTAGAAGCAATACACCAACAATAATAATTATCCGTTTCATATTTTGCTTAAAATTTTACGGTCTATATAAAAGGTGCCAAAAGGAATAATACACGACAATAGGACTTTGTAGGTCGTTTTTCGGAACTGCCATTGCTGCTCGACTCCAACGCTTAGGGTGTTTATTATAAAGAGCAGGAACAAGGCACCATGAGTGGGTCCTATTATTTTTGAAAGCGAAGGATTTTCCGCTGCATATTTTAAGGGTACGGCTATAAAAAGAAGTACGAGCAGGGAAAGTCCTTCGACATAGCCAAGAAGTCGGAGGCGACCAATAGGAGTTTTTAGTAGTGTAAGCATATTATCTGAAATAAGGTCGGTTTGCGAAAGGTGAGAATGGCCAGGGTATGGCAATGAAAATCAGGAATAGGGCTAAGCCATACCAGATAAGCATAGTCTTAAATTTTTCATTATCCAGAGTTTTTCTTTTTGCCATAGCCGAACCGATGGTAATAATAATTACGGCTATTAGCATAAGAGTGCTGTGTATGAGACCAAAAAATAATAAATTGAAATTTTCTTTAGCAGCACTGAAATTTTTGAGAAAGTACTTGATTATAGGGCTTTGAAAGTATAATGTCATCCCAATCATTAGCTGGAGATGTGCTATGGTAGCAGTCCAGTGTCTGATGGCATTGTCTGTTTTTGTAAATGTAGTTTTTAGAAAATAACCGCGATAAGCTTTATAAAGAGAAACAATCAGGCTGATTAAAACTAGCCAACGTAATGTAGAATGAAGAAAAGTAAGGGTTTGATACATAGCTGTGAAAGACTATTTTGTTTGATACGAACAAAAGTAAATAAAAAAACATACTAATTAGTATGTTTTTGGATAAAAAATTAATGCAATGTTTCGAGATAGTCTTTTAACTGTTGTAGATAGACAAGATAGACCGATTTGCTATTGCTGAGTTTGCCTATATTCCGGATGCCCCAATAGCCAGACATGATAAAAATAGCAACCTGCTCTGCTTTAACTTCCGGTCGTATATTTCCTTCTTTTTTACCATTTTCGATACAGCCAATAATAGCATCTTTCCATTCTAACGACAGGTCGTTTAGTGCTTTTGTAAATTCAGCGTTCCAGGGAGCCATTTCCTGGGTAAGATTAGAGGCCGGACAGCCATATTCTACTTTAAAAATGTCATTGTCCATAAGTATCTCACGCATCATGTTATAGATAGTCTGGATGGTATCGCCGCCTGATTGTAGTGGAGTTAGGAAAGTAGCCTTAAATGATGGTTTTAGTAATTCGTTGATGATAGCAATACCCATTTCGTCTTTGTTTTTGAAATGGTAGTAAAAAGCTCCTTTGGTGACAGCGGTTGTGGCCAGAATTTCATCAATACTGGTAGTCAGGTATCCTTTTTCATATATCAGCTCAAAAGCCTTTTGGAGAATATTCAGCCGTGTGATTGCCGCTTTTTTCATTTCTGGACTTGTGTTCTTTTAAACAGAGTAAGAGATAATTTGGGGTTTGTGAAATAGTTGTAAAAAAAGTGAAAAAGTTTTAAAAAAAATACGGCATTAATTTTTTTACATAGTTATGTGGCTTGTAATAAGGTAGATAAAAAGACTAGCTAATAAATAATATAAAACTATTTATAGCTTGTTACTATTAGTAAGAGTTTCTATTCTGTATTCAAAATATACTCATGAATTTTTGAAATAAGTTTCTTTGTTAATTCTTCAATTTTTCCAGTATGGTCATTAACTTCAAAAACTTCACCATTAAATTTAGCTGAAAGGCTTACAGTATCTTTGTTTGTAGAGATTTGAGCTGAAATTGAAACTTCTTTTTTCAAAGAAAAACCAAATTTTTCAAAATCTTTATCTGTTAATACAACATCTGTAGAATTGGTTGAATTGAATAGTGTGTTTTCAAGTTTAATGGTTTTACTTGAAAGGTTTTTATCTAATACAGTTGTAAATTGGACGATTTCAAAATCCTTTTTTTCTGTTTTTAAAACTTCAATTTTTGTAGGAATAATTTTTTCAATAACTTTCTTATCACGAATTTTTACAATAGAATAATTTGATTTTTTGGATTCTTTTACCTCAAGATTAAAATTGGGATTTTCTGTAATAGCAAAAATTGGGGTAAAAATTTTTCTTCTTTCTTCTTCATCGTAATTAGAAATAATTTCCTCAACAGTTGCTTCATCATAATCATCATCTAATACAAGCTTTTTATATTTATTACCAACTTCAATTGACCAATCTTTAATGTCATTATCTTCGATTGAACTTTTCATTATATGATCGATTGCTAATCCTACTTCAAAACTTCCGAATTTCAAATCAACCATCCTGAAATCTAGATCTGGAAGTAGTTTTTTAAAAATTTTTTGCAGTTTGTTTGTATTAGGTTTGATTTTTTTAAAACGTTGAAAAAAATCTGCTTTTAAAAAGTTTTCAAATGAGTCAGATAAATTTACTAAAAGTTCATTGGTCAATTCATTTAATCCAATTGTATCGGCATATTTGGAACTTGTAGATGAAAATTTTAAGTAAAATGCATGCTCTCTTAATGATAATGTATATGAGTTAGCTTTGTAAGAATTTATAAATTCATAATAATATGATTTGTCAGTTGGAAAGTATTCTAAAAATGAATCTACATCTGGGAGATAGTTTTCATCAATGTATATACCTTGAGTAACTTGAATATTTAAAGTATTTCCTTGAAAATCTTGTTTAATTAAATATTGAAAGTTTTTATTCTCTTTTATTAAATTGAATAATGAAATTTGATTTGTTAAATACTCAAAAATTGTTGCCTCGTCAATTTCTATTAACAAAAAATAATCGTATAACTCTTTTGTGTCAACTAAATATAAAAGAAAATCCTTTCCATTATACTTTAAATGAGACAAGATTGGCTCATCTAAATATATAATATCCTCAATCTTTTCGAATTGATTTATATCTAAGTGTATATTGTTATTTTCCATTTTCTTCAACTATTACAAACTTAGTTAATAAATCCAAATTTTTTTGTGGATAGAAAGTATAATGGCTTTTATTTTTTGAACAATGTTTAATGCCATCATTGTCTGTTAGATTTGTTCTTGCAATTTTTGAATAATTAACTTTTTTGCTTTTTGACAAATTTTGAAGTACCTGTTTTGCGGAATCGTATGAACTAAATAAGGATAAACCCCAAGCGAGACATTCTTTTTCAAATTTTGGTTTTAATAAAACGGCATTTGGTAAAAACGAATTTTCTGTCATAGATTCTTCAACGCATCTAAACAAGATTTTTTCTCCAGACAGGTTCTCTATAGGGCAATTTTCAATTGTACTTATTTCTTTCTGATATTTCAATTCCATTATGGATCTTTTAAACTTGCTATTAATCTTTTATTATTGACAGTAATTTTAAAAAAAAACGGACAGAGCTTTCAACCAACTTCAAAACTACTAACTAAAAACAAACATAAAGAAGTGAAAAAACAAAAACTTACGGTTTTCCGTAAAATTATTTAGTAAATATTTAAAGTGAATAATAATATCCATTTTTAAGAAGTATATGTTTTCCATCAAAACTAACAATTTCTCCTTTTAAGTCTTGGATGAAATGCATGTTGTCTTTTTGGCAAATTATTATAAATCTTTTAGATACGATTAATTCTTGGGTTTTATCGCTGTATATCGAAATGTGAACTATATTTCTATGTGAATATATGTGTTCGATATTCTACCAGTTTTCTCCATTCTGGCCTCTAATTAAAAAAGCTGTTTCTGGAATTTTAGGTATTTCTTTAGGCTGCGGAATTCTATTTGAAGATTCGCATGAGATTAAGATAAACAGTATTAGACCTGATATCAGTTTTATATAGTTACTTATCCGATATTATTAGTTCTCTAATTTATAATTATACTTAGCGTCTTTGCGTGAAAATTGCCCGCAAAGACGCAAAGTCGCAAAGTTCACATGAAAAAACGATTAAAAGTAAACATTTTTAGCATGTCCTTTTAACTAACGCTTTAACTGCAATTTCATCATTATATCAGTTTGTTCGTCATTGCCTAATCTAAAAATATGTTTGTCAAATTCGACAAAACCGTTCTTTTTATAGAAAGCAAGAGCGCGATGGTTTTCTTCCCATACGCCAAGCCAGACATAATCGGATTTTGTTTCTTTTGCTATCTGTATTGCTTTTTCATAGAGCAGTTGGCCGACTTTCTTTCCATGAAACTCTTTAAGTACATAAATCCTTTCAATTTCAAGCGCCTTATCATCTTTTAATTCGGTTTGCGATGCTCCGAAGTTAATTTTCAGATATCCGATAACGATATCTTCTTCCACCGCAAAATAGAATTCTGAGTTGGTATTGCTGAGTTCTGAATGTAGTTTTTCGGTTGAAAAACTGTTCTCAAGATACTTCTTCATATTTTCCTCGGTATTGCTTTCGGCAAAAGTTTCGAAAAAAGTCTGCCTGCCAATTTTTTGCAATTGGTCGATATCGATTAAGGTGACCTTTTTTAGTTGAATGTCCTCCATTATTATTTGATGAGTTTGTTTGGAAAGCGTTTATTCATCATGTCTTCTACCGTTGATTTATGGCGGTTGATGATAAACAGTTTGGTGTTGTCCGGGAGGTTAAAAATTTCAATAAATTCAGCCTTCGGATTTAGTTTTTTGTTTTTAAGTACGTCGAAGTAGTCTTTTAGCAGGTTGAGTTTTTGTTCATGCTTTTGCGAAATGACAACTACTTTTGTTATAGGCATAGCCATTGTTTTTTCCACTTCAGTCGCACTAACCGGAGCCCCCATTCTGTTATTCGAATATTTACGGAAATTTCTTCTGAAATAAGTCCAGTCGTTAGGAGTATCGGCAACAATGTAACGGTAAGCAAACAGATGTGAAAGTTCATTATTCCACTGCGGAAACTGAGTGTCATAAGTGTTTACATAGGCTTTTACAAATGCTTCATCCATTGGTTTTTTGTCTTCAATATATTTTTTCAGTACCGGATAAATTGCTTTTGCCATTTCAGATACATATTTATTGGCATACCATTCGCCTTCATCTGCCTTTTTATTGATTTGCTCAATTACATAGCCATTGCCTAATGCGGTAGCCAACACTTCATTCATCAGCAATAAAGCATATTGGCTGTTAGGCGATTTGGTTTCGTTAAACCATTTTTGGATATTTTCTTTCATTTGCAACGACTGGTTGTCATAAACAATATGGTATATTTCGTGCATGGCAACGCTAAAAAAAGAAACATGGTCTTTTAAATCCAAAGGAGCTTCACAAACAGCAACATTAATAAAAGCTCTTGCTCCCAGATTGCCTTTGTCTAAAGAAGGAAGAAGGTTGAGTTCAAACGGAATGTTTTTGTCCCAGTTGGTGTTATAGAAAGTGAGTCCTGTCTGGAAAAAGTTGGAAAACTGATTGTTTTTGATATAGTTCTGTAGGTTGTTTTTCTGGACTTCAAAGGCTGTTTTGTTGGGTTCAAAAACAAGTTCGCGGTATATGGGCAGGAAATTTTCCAGAGTTTCAGAAAATACAGATAAGTACTCGTTGGGTATAAGTCCTAAGGATTTGTTCCTGAAATCGGCAATTGTTTGACTGATAGCCAGATTTCTTTCCAACATATCGCGTGACATCAGTCCTGTTTTTAGAGGAGATGGATATTGCGTAAAAGCATAGGTGTAATCAATTGGCAACTGTTCAAAGTCTGCAATCTGTTTTTTAAACGCCTCGGTATTGTATTTTGAATTTGAAAAAATTGACTTTAATTCGTTATCAGGATAGTTGTCTGATATTTTGGTAATAAAGTCATAAACGGCATAAGGCTCTGAACAGCTTAGCTTAAATTCTACGGGTTGTTGTGCGAAAACGGAGGATGTGCTTGTTGCCAAAACAAGAAGCAGGGTGATGATTTTTTTCATTCGATAAGTTTTTTGATTGATGATGATACACTACCGTGATAGTGCATTTGCTAAGATAAAAGTTTTTTCAAATGAAAATAGTTGAGGTTGAAAAATTAAGAGAAGATTAGGTTTTTTCTGAATTTGCCTCAGATTAATAAATCAATATCTTTGTTTCTTAAAGTATAAAAAATGGGCAAAAAGATTAGTTGTGTTTGTATAAGACTCCTATTAATCTGCGGTTTTCTTT
Organism: Flavobacterium sp. 38-13; assembly: GCF_001899155.1. Classification (NCBI taxonomy): domain Bacteria; kingdom Pseudomonadati; phylum Bacteroidota; class Flavobacteriia; order Flavobacteriales; family Flavobacteriaceae; genus Flavobacterium; species Flavobacterium sp. 38-13. The sequence goes on along the minus strand of NZ_MKVG01000007.1, from coordinate 487,517 downwards.
CCTGCAAGCAGAAACAGGCACCGGAAATCCACAAGATTCCGGAATCAAAAACAGAAAAGCAAGCAGAAAATGGAACTGCTGAAATTGAGAACTTTGATGCTTTTTTCGAACGGTTTTCTAAAGATAGTGTCTTTCAAAAAGAAAGAACTAAATATCCTTTAAAAATAGCCTATTATGAAGATATAGACGAAGACTTATCTGTGCGTTATGCTAAGGAAACGGAAAGTGCATATACTGATTTTACTGCGGATACTTTGGCTATGAATAAAAAAACAGACAGGTTTACTTTTAAGATAGAAAAGACCGATACTAAAATTATATACAAAAGGGTAGGGTATGATAATGGAATTTACATATCCTATATATTTTCGCTTTTTGGAAACTCCTGGTTTTTATCTGAAATCAGAGACGAATCTACCTAAAGTTTGCATTACAGGCTAACAGCCTGATGAGACATTTCCAAGGATTTGGAATTAATAAAAATGCCTGTCCAAATCGGACAGGCATTTTTATTATTTATTTTCGTTTATTATTTGTTTTGCATTACCGTTATCCGGATTTAATGCCAGCGATTTTTTATAAGCTTTTATGGCTTTTTCTTTTTGCCCCAATTTCATCAGGCATTCACCATAGCTGTCATAGGTGTTGTAACCATTTGGATAAAGTTCTGTGTTTAGTTTGAAAACTTTCAGGGCTTCTTCGTTCTTGTTTTGGTTGAGCAGGTTGTAGCCAAATTCGTTGACCGCTTCTTCAGAAATATCATATTCTGATTTTGTCCCTTTTTTGAATTCCTGTTTTATCAATTTAATTGTCTTGTCTGCCAAATTGCCGGAATTGTAATAAGAGGAAATGGTTTTTAAATTCATCTTCCTTTCTTTTTCGATTTGTTGCGCTAAAGTTTCTACAGCGTAATATTGGCGTTCTTCGTCGGTTACTTTGGTTGGGTCTATTTTATAGCGCACCCATTTGCCGTTTGTGGACTTATTTTTTGTAAACTGTGTTCCATAAATCTGCGGTTCTCCTTTTCTCATAAGATCTCTGTCTACGGCTGCGGCATACCACCATCTGTTGAGTGACGGGTCAAGTTCTAAAGCTTTTTTAAAAGTTTTTACTGCCATGCCGGAAGCAATGGTGTCGTTTCCGTGTTGAAAAACGATGCCTGAATTGAAGTAATCTTTAGCCGTTTGTACTTTGTTTTCTTTTAGTAATTCAAAAACGCGGACACGTCGCAAGCTGTCTTCCTTGTTTAAAATCATCCAGTTGATATCGGATTTCATTCTGGAATTCTGGTCGTCGTCGGCCATTTTTTGTAATTCAACATTGTCGGTTTGCGAAAAAGCCTTGATTGAGCAAAGCATCAGGAATAATGCCTGAAAGATTGTTTTTTTCATGTGATTTGATTGATAATTGATGATTTTTGATTGATGATTTTAGATTTTTGCCTACTGCCTACTGCCTACTGCCTACTGCCTACTGCCTACTGCCTACTGCCTTCAAAAGATAAAATTACCTATAAAAGGAATAAGAAAATTGTATAATTGGAACATGCCCGGAAAAATTATAAATATTTCCAGGCATGTTCATTATAGGATGATATGTTGTTACTCTTGCCTACGCGATTTTTCAAGTTCCACTGCTTTTTGGAACATAGGGTCGTTGTTTAATAAAAACTGTTTGCCAAAGATGTCCTCTTTTGTTGTGATACGGGAATAGAGCTCTTTTATGGAATAGCTTACAGGATATTCTACGTTGTTCTGTAAAGTTTATAGTTTATTATCGCAATAAACTAAAATGTCCGCGTATGGTTCTGCCGGTTTCCAGTTTTACCAGATACCAATAATCATTGGCAGGTAGTGGATGTCCGTTAAAGTTTCCATCCCATCCGGTACCTTTCGGGTCCACATCAGCAAGAAGCTTTCCAAAACGGTCAAAAATATAGATTTTGGAATTGGCAAAGAAGTTCGGGCTAATACCGATGATGTCCCACGTGTCATTAGTGCCGTCTGCGTTAGGCGTAAAAAAGGCCGGGATTTTCAGTACGGAAATTTTCTTTGATACAATGCCACAGCCATGGGTTTCGTATACATAAACAGTATGTACGCCAGGAGCTACATTTTCAAAATAATTGGAATCCTGGAAAGGTCCGTTTGGCAGGTCAAGGCTGTATTCGTAGCCGCCAATGCTTGTAGGGTCAAGGATTACAGTTACGGTATTATTCTGTGTTAAATCGACTATCACTATGTCGGCAATAGTAGCATTATTGGATGGCAGTACTTCTATGGTTCTGGTTTTGGAACAGCCATTGGCATTTGTGACTTTGACGGTATAGGTTCCTGCTTCATTAACCCTTATAGAAGATGTGGTTTGTATGGGAGTTGTTGACCATTCATACGTATAATCAGTTACGGAGCCTTGCAATAATCCTGCATCTAAAGTAGTGTAGCGATTAGGCAGATTGGTACAGACATAGTCAGTGTCCTGTACTTCGATTTGAGGCAGACGGTTAACGACCAATTGAATTGGTGAAATCCCCGAACAACTGTTGGCATCTTCAATACGCACATAAATGGTAGCATTGTAAGGCGTGGCGTTTGGATAATTGCCGGTATTGGTAATTTCATTCTGTTCCAGTAAGGCATCGTTGAGGTTAGGATAAAAATGCGCGGTTTCGGTTGGAGACAATACAAGGTCGGTTGTTCCAAGGTCAAAAGGCATAATACCTGTTTCTGACAGGTCACATTGCGGAGCAATAGTAACCGTTCTGTTGATAACATTTACATTTAAATCGAGGGTTCCCCAGCTGAAACATCCGGTCGTGAGGTTGGTGATTTTTACATCAAGGGTTTCGGGATTTGATATATTGTTATAGGCAGTAGGAAGCGGTGTCGTTGTGCCCGTCCTGAAAAATGTTACACCAAGATTGGCATCGTTTCCGGTTAGGGATGGGACTGCTTCGTTGAGATTGAATAAGGTCAATCCGTCCGGAGTTAAGCCTGTATCACATTGAACCAAAGTGCCACTCACTTTGGCGGGAAGCGGATTTACGATAAGTTTGATTTCCTCTATTCTGAAACAGCCATTCGGATTAGTGACTTTGATGAATACAGGCTCCTCGTTAGGAACGATGTTGTAATAAGTAGGTCCGTAAGCTCCGGTATTAGCCATGGCATTGGCAAAACTGGAATAATAATCTACTGTAGTCCCGACAGGATTTGCATTGGCAATTATGCCATTCGTGACATCACTCATAATAAAGGTCGCTTGCCCATTCTGGTCATCACCGTCAAGGTTATCATCACACACGGCAAATTGATTGTTTGGAATGACAACCGAATTGATTACTTCAACAGAAAATTCCGATGTCGAAAAACAACCGGTTACGGTATTGGTGATTCGGGCAAAAATAGGCTGCGGGTTTACTGTATTTCTGAAATCGTTGGAGGGCGTTATTGGACTTTCTCCCGTTAATACATCATTAAGGCTGGTATGATATGTAACAGCTACAGAGGTTTGGGTTCCAATAATGGTGCTGGTGTTTAAATCGAGATTGAAAGAGGTAGAATTATCAATAGTACCGTCATTGTCGCAATTTTCCATATCAAGGGCAACTCCTGTAGGCATTTGGAATGTTGGCGGTTGGTTGAATGTAGCCGTTCCTGTCCAGGTTAGTGAAAAATTACTCGAACCTACAGGCCTGTCAATAACCAGAAAATAGCTTTCGCCATTGTTAACCGTTAAAGATTGTACGAAACTGTTACCAAGTGCTCCGGGTCCTTCAGTAGTGTCAACTTCATCATCTTTAAGACCGGTGAGATTGTCTGTTGCATTGGCAGCTTGCGGGTTTGTAGTGGAACAGCGGATGGCTTGTCCTAAACTGCCGCAGCTAACATTAGGGCCAAATATGAAAAAATCAAAATCTACATCAATATTGGTGTTTTCCGGAGTGAGAATAAAACCGAGTGTTCCTCCGGTATCAATCGACAACTTTAACCAGATACTATTGTTTTCCTGACTGCTACAATTGTTGCCAAATCCCAATTCCTGAATCCCGATTCCTGTAGCACTAAGACCTTGAAATCCGGTATTTCCACATACCACGATGGCATCGGTACAGTCGTTCTGAGAAAAGGCTTGGGTTACGGTAAAAAAGAACAGGAGCGCAAGGAGGAATTTTTTAAGTATCATTCGTTTAAGGATATTTGTCCAAATTTATCATATTTTTTAAACGAATTGTTATCTTTTTAAAGAAAAGTGCCCCCTCACGGTTCTTTCTGGGTTTAAAAGTACCAAATACCAGTAATCTGTTGATAGAGCGGGATGGTTGTTATAATTTCCATCCCAACCGGCACCTTTGGGGTCAACATCTGCGAGAAGCTTGCCAAATCGGTCGAAGATGTAAATTTTGGCATTAGAATAGAATACGGAATTTATTCCAATAATATTCCAGGTGTCATTGTAACCATCACCATTTGGAGTAAAGTAATTAGGAATGTATAGTACGGAAATGTCTTTTTTGACAATTCCGCATCCGCGAGTATCATAGACATACACGGTATGAAAACCAGGGCTTACATTTTCAAAATGATTAGAATCCTGAAAAGGACCGTTTGGCAGGTCAAGGCTGTATTGGTAACTTCCAATGCTTTCCGGTGACAGCAGTACGGTTACGGTGTTGTTTTGTACCAGGTCAACAATTACTACATTCGCAATAGTAGCATTATTGGATGGCAGGACAGTGATAGTTCTGGTTTTGGAACAGCCCTTGGCAGTTGTTACTTTAACGGTATAGGTTCCCACCTGATTAACCCTTATTGTAGGCGTGGTTTGTATTGGTGTAGTTGACCATTCATAAGTATAATCAGAGATAGTACCCTGTAATAAACCCGGGTTTAAAGTAATGTAACGATTAGGCAGGTTGGTACAGACATAGTCTGTGTCTTCTGTTCTGAGTTGTGGCAACGGATTTACGACAAGATGAATAGGGAAAAGGCCATCGCATTCATTGTTCTCTTCTATCCGGGCATAAATTGTCTGTCTGTCACGTACTGTATTTCTATAGGCTGTAGGTAGTGCATTTTGTTCAAGCAGCGCATCATCAATACTGGCATAGTAGGAAGTAGTAGCTGTGGGAGAAATTCCGGGAATCACGACATCAGTGAGTGTGAAATCAGAAATTCCGTCCTCACCGTTCAACTCATCACATTTTTCAAGTAGCAAGGGAGCATTTATTACAGCGTTTACAGTTAGGTCTAGTGTTGTTGTCACAAAGCATCCGGTCGTATTGTCTGTTACCCGGGCAAAAACCCGTTGCGGATTGGAGATGTTAGGGTAGGAATTAGGCAATGGATTGGCATTGTCATTCGCCGCCTGGGAAGACAGGAAAAAAGAGACGCTTAAATTTGTATTGCCTCCGGTAATATTTTGCGAAGCTTCGGAAAGTTTAAAAAGAATATTGGTGTCAGCTGCTGTGGGACTGCATTGTGTCAGGCTGGAAGGAAATGCTGTTGGAAGCGGATTAATCTGTATGTTTTTACTGCTTCGGATAGTTCTTCCTTCTACAACAGCAGTTGCCCAAACAGTATAATTTCCGGGACCGGGAAAGACATGATATGGTTCAGAAACAGTACTAAAGGCACTGCCGTCACCAAAATCCCATACCACACTTTGAACGAAACCATTGGCACTTACTTCAAGTTCTGTAGCCTGACCTGCACAAAGATTTTTGGCAAGGATGTTTGTGCTGAATACGGAAGTAATGAACGGAGGTAGTCCGAATCGGGATATTCCCTGGTCCAGACTAATTGCGGCATTTTGATAATTGCAGGCTATTCCGTCTTCTTCCGGATTGTTGATAACGTCCAGAAAAGTATCTTCAAATCCGGTGTTGATGTTGGCTTTATAAATTTTCTTGTCAGGACCCAGTTGAAGTGCCGAAAAACTTTTTCTGGAAATAAATTGCCCTGAATTTGGAATGGATGCTGCTTCGAGATTGAACTGCATTACTCCGTTTTCTGCCGACAGGTAAAGCTTTTTAGTTTCGGCAGAAAATTCAACCCCATAGCAGCTGGCATCAGTTACTATTGCCTGACCGTTAGAAACAATTCCGGTACTGTTATCAAAATCATAGAGATAAAGAGCACCGCCGGTTTGAGGACCTACATGTGTTTCAGTGATCTGAACATGGGCGACAGCAATTTTTTTTCCGTTGGGAGAAACCTTAATTTGTCCAATCGCATTTCTTCTGTAACCCGAAATAGGAACTACAGGGTTAAGTTGCGAAATCACAGGAGTGGTGCTAACACCTGAAGGGTCAATCTTAAAAGCATAAAACTTGTCTATGAAATGGGTGATGACCCAGTAACCGCCTCCGTTTCGTATCTGGACAGCCGTTATTTTTTCAGAACATTTATATTTGATTTCTTCACCGGCAGGGTCGGGGTTATAAGTAACCAGATGAACGTTTCTTGTTGTCACATTCCCAATACTTCCGTTTGCTCCGGTAAGTGACATGTCAACAACAGAATAGTTAAGACCGTTGTTGAAACCGTCATCTCCATCCGGAATTGTGCCTCCTCCCGCTTCATATACTCCTGAAAATTGATTGGGATAGGCCGCCGCATTCTGATGGTGCGGCTCGTCTACCGTAAAAATATAATAAAGATTGGGATTGGCAGGATTGGGTATTATAATGCCTGATTGCGTACTGGAAGGGTCTCCAAACAATCCTGTACCCGCTGCATAATCTCCATTTGGCATGATAACATGGTTTCTGTCCCAAACAGTACGGCCGTCTGTATATAGCAGGAGATTGCCGTTAAGGTCAGAAAAAGAACTGCATCCTTCGTCAGTAACGATTCTGATTGGATTTGGAAAAGTAGAAAGGGTGGTTATTGTATTGTCACTATTAAACCGGATACCGGCTCTGTTGCCAAAAAACCAGTTCGATGCTTCGCCCTGGGGGAAGCAACTTATGGATAAGAACAGAAATAATACCAGTAATTTTGACCTCATATTGAGCCGATTAGCTCTCAAAGATAGAAAATTATCTCAAAAGTGAGAAGTGTCCCCTGATTTCTCTGTTGTCTTGCAATATTATTTTAAACCAATAGTCGTTTGCCGGTAAATCGTGCCCGTTCAGCTTGCCATCCCAACCCGGTTGCCCTCCTTTGAAAAAGTAAATGAGCTTGCCATAACGGTCAAAAATGGCAACTGTAGCATTAGGCTGATATTGTAGGTATGGAATTCTCCAGTAATCATTGGTTCCGTCATTATTCGGGGTAAAGAATTTTGGATAATCCATGATGTAAAATTCATGGGTAATAGTGCCACAGTCTGCTTCTTTTATAATGACGTTATAACGACCGGGAGCCAGATTTGTAAATGTTGGCGAATCCTGGAAAGTAATTCCGTCAAGAGAATATTGGTAGGTTCCAATGCTGTTTGACGTAAGCACAACAGTTGCAGTGTTATTTCCTCCCTGGAAATCTCTTATTCGGATGGTTTCTACTGTTGCAATACTGGAAGCCGTAACAATGAATTTTTTTGTGCCTTCGCAACCGTCAGCGTTGGTAACAGTAACGGTATAGGTTCCCGCCGCATTAACCCTAATGGTTTGCGTTGTTTCGTGATTTGGAGTGTTCCAGCTGTAGCTTGAAAAGCCACTTCCCGCATTTAACAATACAGAACTGCCGCTGCAAATAGTAACTTCAACATCATCCAGGCTGTTGCCGAAATAATTGACACGTACATTAAATTCGGCAATTCCATAACAATCAATACCCGAGCTTAATTTGGCATAAATACGCTGTGTAAACGGAACCGTATTAGGAAATGTTTCCGGAGTAGGAATCGGATTGAGTCCTGATAACGCATCTGCATAGGAAGTGTAATAGTTCACATTTCCTGCCGGCAGATTAATCAGAATATCTGCTTCCCTGTCACGCAGGTTAAAAACCGAAAGACCGTCTGAAGGATTGGCATCGGTGTCGCATTTTTTCAAATCCTGAGGGTCGGCAATATTATTATTGGAAACATTTAATGTTACTTCTGCAATAGCATAACAGCCGTACTGGTTTTCTACGCGGGCATAAACAATTGGCTGTGTATTTTCGAAATTGGTAACGTTGGTAATCGGGTTGGAATCCGATGCCGCTTCCGCATTGGTCCTGAAATAAACCGGATCAGTTAATGTAGGATCGGCTGCTACAATCTGAGCGTTTGCCTGGTTGAGGTTAAACAAAGCAAGACCATCGTTATCTTCGTCACATTGTACTAAAACAGCATTGGATACTGTTGGTACAGGTGAATATTCAATTTTTATTTCACCATTTGAGAAACAGCCGCCCGCAAGTTCAACGCGTACAGAATAAGTGCCGGCTTCAATGACCTGATAAGTAGGAGTTGTTTCCGGTTGTAATATGCTGTTTTTATACCATTCATAGCGTATGGCATTGGCGTTAGTCGCATTCAATGTTAGGGTTTCGTCCTTACACAACGGATTTCCATTTGCCAGCAATCGGTCATTACCTAAATCTGTTTCTATCTTAAAACTTCCTCCACCTAAGAAAATAGCCGAGTCATATCTGTAATTGCCTTCATCAGCCACAACTAATTTTATATGATAGCGAACGCCTGGCGTTACATCCGATTGGGCTGTCATAATAACAGTCTGTCCGTTGAAATTGGTTGGGTGTTCATATCCGTTGAATCCGCCAAAATATTCTTCGTTTTGAGCATCACAACCTCCGTTCCCGCCAATTGCCGGACGTACAGAGGTTACCTTAACGGGTATTGTAGTGCCTGGAATAACAGCCAGGTTTTTATATTCTCCGGTGCCGCCAACTTCTTTAAGCAGGAATGCAAATCCGTCCGAATAGCGGCATGGAGCATTATCATGATATTCTTCTGAAGAAAGAATGTAGTCAAAGCTTATTTTGTTGCCGAGAGGTATAAAGTCAAATTCAAGTACGGTAGCGTTAACAGAGTTGTTTATTTCCAGGGCAGCCTCTAAATCAGAATCGCCCGGCCAGTCCATTCCGCGTCCGTCATCTAACAGGCTGCTGTTAGGACCTTGTGCGGCCACAGCTCTTCCTGTGCTTAGTATGATTCCGTTTGCAAATGGAAAGCTGCTCGTTCCTGCATTAAAATAACCATAACTTTGTTCTCCGGATGCGAAATTCCCGCCTAAAACGGAGATATTTGAAACACTGGCACAGGTGTTATTGATGAGGACATCCCTGACTAATTGTTCTTTTGTATAAGTGTCATTAACTGTAATATATTGCGCTCTGGCTAAAAAAGGAACGCAAATTGCCAATAAGAAAAAAATGTGGGCTTTCGTCATTTTCATAGTATCGGCAAAGATACTATAAATCTCGTTTTTGAAGAATTTTATACGACATTAACATAAAAATAACCGTCCAAATGACAACAATAACAATTTCATACCAGTGCACGCTGTAATCTTTTGCAGCTACACCGCCAGAGACCTGATTTTCAATAGCCTTATAAGCCTTGAAACGTGTAAATGGTTCTTTTATAAGATTTGACATCGATTCTAACGGAAGGAAAGCGGCAACTTTATCTACCTGTTCCGTACTCGTAAATACCAACCATCTCAGAAGTCCGTAAAAGATTTTTTCTGCAAAAAACCATACAAGCAGGAAACCTAATGCAAAAGCAGAACGTTTTACCAATACGCCCAGAAAAAGACAGAACGAGAAGAAAGCCACAAGTTTTATGAAATAGGCCAAAAAATATTCAAGGTCGGAAAAGATAATGGCAGCTTCGTCATAAGAAGAAAAGCACAGCCCTAATATCATCGACATGATGAAAATAAAAATTGTAGAGCCCAATGCGAAAAGTGCAACGGTTATCAATTTTGACTGTATGAATTCTTTTTTGCTCAGTCCGTCTATAAGATTCTGTTTGAGCGTTCCATAGGTATATTCGTTTGCCATCATTGAAACAATTACAACGGCAAGGAAAAATTTAAGGATGGCGGCAATGTAGGTGTTGAAATGCCATATATAGGGAAAATTGAAAATTCCCTGGTCGGCAATACGGAAGTTAATTCCCAAAAAGCTGAAATTGATGGAAGCAATCAGGGCAATAAACGAAAGCAGAATGAAATAAGTAAGGGTCAATACTCTGCTTGCCTTATTCTGCCAAATTTTTTGGAGCTCTATAGATAGTAATCGTTTCATTTGGTTGTATGTTTTGTCCGGGCGCCATGTCAGACTCCGGTTCGGATTGGTTTCAGGATTGTTATTTGTTGTTTGTCAGTTGCAGGAATTGCTCTTCCAGACTATGCTTGCGTTTTACAAGATGGCTCAGCGTTATATTCCTTTCAAAGAGGAATTTGTTCAGTTCTGCCGCACTCAATTGATTCTTAGGATAGGCAATGATGCGTCCTTCTTCTTCCTCAACTTTTTCAATAGACGGATGTTGTGCCAGCGCCGTTTTTAATTCCTGAAGGTTGTCTGACAGCAGTTCGAAGAAACCATCGTGAGAATTCATTCCGTCAACAGTTCCGGAATATAAGATTTCGCCTTTTCGCAATACCAATACGTGACTGCACACTTTTTCGACTTCATCCAAAAGGTGAGAGGCAAGAAGTATGGTGGTTCCCTGTGCTGCAATTACTTTGATAATATCTCTGATTTGACGAATTCCCTGCGGGTCGAGACCGTTGGTTGGTTCGTCCAGAATTAGGATTTCCGGGTCATTGAGCAAAGCCGAAGCTATAGCCAATCTCTGTTTCATTCCTAACGAGAAAGTTCTGAATTTGCTGTCTTTCCTGTCAAGAAGGCCAACGATTTCAAGTTTTTCGTTTATTTTGGAATAATCAGTTCCTTTAATCTTACAAACGAGCTTAAGGTTTTGCTCGGCAGTCATATAAGGATAAAAATTAGGCCTTTCGATAATGGCGCCTACTTTTTTCAGGGCCTCATGGGTTTCCATTTCTCCGCCAAACCAGCTGTAGGTTCCGGAGGTTTTATTGACAACATTGAGAACAATTCCGAGAGTGGTTGATTTTCCACTTCCATTCGGACCTAAAATTCCATAAACATTTCCTTTTTTGATTTCAAGGGAAACATTTTTAACGGCTTTGACCAGTCCGAAGTTTTTATAAAGATTTTCAATTTTTAGTATGGTTTCCAAAATAGATAAAGGTTTGGTTTTATAGTAAGACGAACCTGGCAACAATTTGTTACAAGAAAATTAAAACTCTTTTCGGACTTGTTTTTGTAAGCTTACAAGGCTATTTGCCTTCTTTCATAAAGCTGATTGAGTGCCTTATTGATATCTTTCATTTCTTCAGAAAGATGAATTTTGTTGCCTAATATGTCATTGGTCGCACAGCGGTGGCACACTTTGCATTCAAATTCTTTGAAGTGGTCGGTTATTTTTCGTGTGGTCTTAAACTTATGACCAAAAAAACGACAAAAGGCTTTTTCGAAAAGCACATTGTGGCGGGCGATGTTTGGATTCATTGTAGGTTATGTTTGTTAGGGACGATAAACATACTAATTTATCCGATTAACGGCAAAAATAATCGATGAAATGCATAATGTATGTATTTTGTAAACAAGATGTTAGAGTGCGTAAACTAAATTGTTATCCGGAAGTATAAGAAATAAAAAAATCCCCGGAAGGGGATTTTTTTAAGTATTTCGATAGGTTTTATGATTTCTGTTCTTTGTTGAAATAAACCAGATAGTAGTACATCTGCTTTTCTTCATCCCATCCTTTTTCTACAAACTTTTCAGCACTTTCAGGATTAATGAAATCCAATTTGATTTGGATGTTTGTATCCAGATTGATGACATTCTTGATTTTTTTTCTTGCATCCGAAACTGCTGCATTTGCAATAGGGAAGGTAGTCACGTCTTCAATGCTGTATTTTTCTCCTTTGTCGACCTTGTAGTTTTTGAATTCCGACATAAGGTCCGGATTGTCAATTACCTCATTCAGGAAGTTTTGTTCTACGAAATCGTCGTTTTTCGCGAAATAGTTCACGGAGCGGTTCATGAACATTACTTCTTCTTTTTTGTCTTCAGCCGGTAATACCACATCTTTGGCAAAGTCCTGACAGAATTTTAAATATTTTTTAGTGATGAAGTTTTCATCCTGGAAAGCGTCAACAGAAAGGAAATGCTCTAACCAGTAGCGCGCATCATATCGGTTGCTGTCTACCGTCAGGATTTTATATCCTTCTTCTTTTTTGTGGTTAAAAATAAGGCATCCTTTGTCCAGCTTGTTCAGGTTGATACCATGTTGCAATATCATTTCCAGATTGCTCCCGTTCTCTTCAAATTGCAGGAAGTCAGACTGCAATTCGCTTTTGAAAACGCCTACTGCATCTACCTGATTGTTGTCAATGCTCAGGTTGGTAAGGTAAGCCACATAAACCTCTCCGTTTTTGATGTGCGGATGGTTTGATTGCTCAAAAAGATGTTTTGTTATTTTTTTTGAAACTTCATGCACACTACCCGGATTGGCAAAAATCTCGCTGGCAAAGTTGTACATTTCGTTATATTCCAAATCTACATCGTGTGCAAACTGGAAATAGTTCTCTTCTTTTTCCCTAAATGATTTGAAGAAAAACTCTTTTAGCAAAGGCATGATCTCGTCGTTCAGCCCATAAGGCGATTCAGACAAAAAGAAGGCTTCGTTACGGCTTTTGTTTCCAACTCTGTGAACAGAAAGGGTTTCGATGTGGGTGTTAAATAAGTTGATCATTTTTTTAAGTTGCTAAGGTAAAAAGGTACTAAGTCGCTAAGGTGCTGAGGTTATTGACGTTCTTTTATTTTATTTATAAAAGCGATGAGCATTCTCTCAACTTCCCTGCTGTCTTCGTACTGTTTGTTAAATTGTTCCATTGTAAAATAGCTGATATTCTTGGCTATTTCTAATTGTGTTTGTAGTTCAAAAAGAGAACTGATTGAAATGTTTAGAAAACGGAGATAGTCTTTATTACTATCTCTGCCAAATCCCTCCGCTATGTTGCTTGGAATTGAAATGGCACATTTTCTGATTTGCGATGTGAGACCAAATGCTTCTTCTTTTGGAAATGATTTAGTAGCATTATAAATTTCGGTTACTAAAGCCATTGATTTTTGCCAGATGAGTAAGTTTCTAAAAGTGTTCATGGCGCATATATTTTAAGATTTCCTCAAATATAATCCAATCCGCGAACAAAACCTCAAAACCTTATCTACTCCAAAAAAAAACTTAGAACCTTAGCGACTTAGCACCTCAGATCAATTCCAATTCTCCTCAAATCCGTAATCCTCAAAATTATCACCTCCATCAAACATATCCAGGTCGTCTTCGTCAAACTCGTCCTCATCATAGTCAAATTCATTTACGGCTGAGTCGCTAAAATCTTTGTCCGGAGCTTCAAGAGGCACTATTCCGTGTGAGAATAATACATCCGGATACACCTGTCCCGGAACATGCTCTTCGATTGCAGCTAGTTCTACAAAGAAAGTCCACATGTTGATAAAGTCATAAACATAGATGATTTTTGTTCTTTCTTCGTCTAAAACTTCAGAAAGCTCAAAATCAGACATTACTTTTTGTTCGCCCGGTACATCTCCTGTATCAAACATCGGAATTTCTTCATCCTGATTCCATTGGTCGTCACTGGTATAAAATGATGCTACTTCCATGCCGTCAAAGCCAAAGGCATTGACAATAGCATTGTGGAGGTCTTCTAAAGTGTCATTGTCCTGAATGGCAATATCTCTGAAAACATCTTCTTCCGCATCGAGTATTACCCTAAATTTATAAACCATAATCTAAATGTATTTTTGAAACGCCAAAGGTAAAATTTAAATTCCGATTTTTAGATTTTGCTTTCTTGGAATTTTTGATATACGCCCGTAATCAGCAATCATTCTTTAAGCTTCATAAAATTCAATAGGCAGATTATCAGGGTCTGCAATAAATGTAAAACGCTTGTTGGTGAATTCGTCAGTTCGCAGCGGTTCAGGGTTGAGATTGTTTTCAACCAAATAATGCCTTGTTTTTTGGATGTCGTCTACTTCAAAAGCCAAATGCCGTAATCCGCAGGCTTCCGGACGCGAAACACGGCCTGGCGGGTTGGGAAATGAAAAAAGTTCTATTGAATAATTACCATTCAGTGCCAAATCCAGCTTGTAGGAATCCCTTTCGCTGCGATAGGCTTCGGCTATGATTTCAAAACCCAGGATTTTGGTATAAAAATGTTTTGATACTTCATAATCAGAACAGATTATGGCAATGTGGTGTACTTTGTTGATTTTTAACATATAGATTATTCTCTTAAAGGTTCTGTAATCCACCATTGGTTTCCAAACGGGTCTTCAAATCCGGCAGTATAACCGTATTCTTCCTGTCCCGGATTTTTAAGAATTTTGGAACCTTTCTGTATGGCGAGATTAAAAACGTCGTCAATTTTTTCAATGAATAAAAACATACCGCATGTTTTCTGATGCCAGGTGTCATTGGCCTGGGCAAACATTACAACGGCATCCTGAATCCTGATTTCGCCATGCATAACGGAATTGTTTTTCCCGGGAACAATAAGCTGTTCTTTGGCTCCCAATACGGTTTTGGAAAATTCTAAAAAGTCACTGGCCTTATTCAGTATCAGATAAGGCATTACGGGAAGATATTGCTGCGGAATTTTCATAGAGGTACGGTATTAATTCTAATTAAAAGTATAAAAACAAAATTACATGAGGAAGGTTTTTATGATAGCATTGCAATTCATCCCCGAAAAATTACAATTCGGTAATCTTTATTATGAAAGAAAATTTTCCAAACGCAACTTTGCTCTATCAAAAACACCTAATCAATGAAAAATATTTTTACACTACTGTTTCTTATGTTGTCTGTTGCAAATTTTGCGCAGCAAACTATTTCAGGAAAAGTCACTGATGAAAAGGGACGTCCTGTTACGGGAGCCAATGTTTTTATTGAAGGAACCTATGACGGGGATTCTTCAGATGAAGAAGGGAATTTCAGTTTTCAGACTACTGTAACCGGAAAGCAAAATCTTGTGGTTACCTTTTTAACTTTTGAAACCTATAATCAGGAAATAGTAGTTGAAGATTTTAAAAACAGAACTGTCAAATTAAAAGAATCGGTTAATACGCTTGATGCCGTTGTGATTACTGCCGGAACATTTGAGTCGGGCGATAAAGCAAGAACTTCAGTTTTAAAACCTTTGGACATTGTTACGACGGCAGGTGCTGCTGGTGATATTGTTGGAGCATTACTTACTTTGCCGGGAGCGCAGACTGTTGGAGAAGACGGCCGTCTTTTTGTAAGAGGAGGCGAGGCCGATGAGACGCAGACGTATGTTGACGGGCTTCGCGTTTCACAACCCTACGGTGCAACAACAAACAACCTGCCAACACGAGGGCGATTCTCTCCTTTTCTTTTTAGCGGTATTGCCTTTTCAACGGGAGGTTACAGTGCAGAATATGGAGAAGCATTGTCAAGTGTTTTGTTGTTGAATACAATCGAAGACCCGGACCAGGAAAAGACAGAAATTTCATTGATGACTGTTGGTTTAGGATTGGGAAATACGCAAAAATGGGAAAAGAGTTCTTTAAGTGTAAATGCTTCCTATGCGAATCTGGCACCTTATCAGGCTGCGGTTCCACAAGCTGTAGATTGGAACAGGGCCTATCAGTCCATTTCAGGAGAGTTGGTTTACCGCTATCATTTTAATAATGGAACCCTGAAGACCTACATGGCTTTTGATGCGGCAGATTTTGACCTGAACCAGGAAGATATTAACCGTACTGAAAAAATCAGGGTAGATGTGCGAAATAATAATTTCTATCTGAATTCTTCTTATAAAGGATATTTTGGAAGCAACTATCAACTGACTACAGGAATTAGCTATGGCTATTCGCAGAATAAGATAGGAATAGCTTTGGATGATGTGAAAAATGCCGAACATGCTACGCATATGAAGATAAAAATTGGTAAAAATATTACTGAAAGAATAAAATTGGCCGTTGGAGCTGATTATTTCACGACTAAATTTGATGAAGATTATGCCCAAAATGCAGGAAGCACCTTTTCTTCAGGATATGACAATAATATTGCAGCGGCCTATGCAGAAACGAATGTTTTTTTCTCAAAAAGATTTGCAGCTAAAGCCGGTTTCCGTTTTTCGTATACCGATTTATTACAGGAGTCTAACCTTTCACCAAGATTTTCTTTGGGTTACAAGGTAAGTGATAACGGACAGCTGTCTTTTGCTTATGGAGATTTTGTACAATCACCAAGACAGGAATACCTGAAATATTCCAACCAATTCGAAAGTGAGAAAACGGCACACTATATATTGAATTATGAATACAGCAAGACCGGGAGAATATTCCGCGCTGAGGCTTATTTTAAACAATACCGAGATTTGGTGAAATATGATACTCAAACAGTTCAGTTTGACTCTCAATTTAATAATAACGGAAAAGGTTTTGCAAAAGGAATCGACCTGTATTGGAGAGATAATACAACATTTAAGAATCTGGAGTACTGGTTTTCTTATTCTTATATCGATACGGAAAGAGATTTTAAAAACTATCCAAAAGAAGTGACTCCTAGTTTCGTGGCAGACCATTCGTTTTCTGTAGTTACAAAATATTGGATAAACAGCCTGAGGTCTCAAATTGGATTAACTCATAGCTTTAATTCAGGAAGACCTTATAATAATCCTAACGAAACCAGTTTTATGAACGGAAAAACAAAGTCTTATAACAACCTTAGTCTGAGTTGGGCTTATTTGGTTTCACAACAAAAAATACTTTATTTCTCAGTATCAAATGTTTTGGGAACAGATAATGTCTTCGGATACCAGTATGCAAACAATCCTGATGCCAGCGGTCAATTCCAACGCAGGGCTATAGGACAACCGGCAGACCGCTTCATATTTGTTGGCTTTTTCTGGACAATAAGTGACAATAAGAAAGATAATCAGTTGAAGAATTTATAGAGAGTTGCTAAGTGGCTAAGGTTCTCAGTTGCTGAGGTTTGTTTTGGGAATGTAGATGTGAGTACTTTTGAAAAAGAGTAGTTTAAAAGTTGCTAAGGTTCTAAGGCGCTAAGTGGCTGAGGATTGTTTTTGAGGGTTAGGTGTTAATACTTCGAAAATAGGTTTGTTTAAAAGATGCTAAGGTCCTAAGGAAAAGAACCAAACATTTACCTTCACATCTCAAAACCTTAGTACCTCAGTACCTCAGTACCTTAGAACCTTAGCCACTTAAAAAAACAATTCATCCCTAAAATTCAACAACTCAGTAAGTCTCTTTTTTAAAAGATAAAATTCCGAAGCAAATTTGTATCAGAATAATAACCGTTTCAATCATCAAAAAAAGAATACCAACCTAAAAATTTTTCAATTATGACAAAATGTATCATTACCCTCGTTTTTTTTGTGACTTCTTTAGTAGGCGCACAAACACAATATGAACAAGGAATGCAGAAAGCTTTTGCGCTTTGGGGCGAAGGAAAAACTTCAGAAGCATCGGCTATGTTTGAAAGAATAGCATCTGCAGAAAAAAACAACTGGCTTCCAAATTATTATGTGTCAATGGTCAATACGACAGCGGCTTTTCAGACAAAAGATAAAGATAAGGTAGCTGCGTTGTTAGGGAAAGCTCAGGAAGCATTGAATATAGAACTGGATAAAAATTCTGAAAATCCGGAATTGTTAGTACTACAGGCAATGATTAATACAGCCTGGATTGTGTCTGACCCAATGACAAACGGAATGAAACTTTCAGCAAAGACAATAGAAATTTATAATAAAGCTTTGGCGATAGCTCCGGAAAACCCAAGAGCATTATTTTCAAAAGCAGAATTTGAAATTGGAGGAGCGCGTTATTTCGGGAATGACACCAAACCAATGTGCGCGGAGATTGACAAAGCAATAGAACTTTTTGCTAAATTTAAACCGGAAACTCCTTTTCACCCAAGCTGGGGATTAGACAGAGCCTTAGAAGCTCAGAAAGAGTGCAATAAAAAGAAATAATAATTACCAATCACTTCTTCCATGCAAAAAGTTATCAAATATTTTTTTAAGACTATCGTGACAGGTTTTGTTGTTAGTTGTGCCATCATAGCAATAATGTTTGTGCTTGAAGCCATGTTTGGAAGAAGTTTTAAGATAGATGCTTCTTTGTTTAAGGAAATGGGGTATTACTTTTTATATGGTATTGTACTAACCGCTATCAATTCTACCTATTTTGATTTTATGAACAATAGAATAGAGTGGAAGAAATATAAAAGATACAGATTTACCCTTAGTATTCTTGGAAGTGTTGTTCTTACTGTTATTGGAATTTTTATCATAAGATTGTTCATTGCATTGGTTCTGGAGCAAAGGAGTTATTCAGAATTTATTGCCAATGAAAACCATAGGTTCTATGTTGTCTGTCTGATGATAACCATGGTTGTGACTCTGGCTTTCCATTTGATTTATTTCTACAAGAAATCTCAGGAAAATAAAGTTAAGGAACAGAAGATTATTGCCGGAACAGCCTCTGCAAAGTTTGAGACATTAAAGAACCAGATTGACCCGCATTTCCTGTTCAACAGCCTGAACGTATTGACATCGCTCATTGAAGAAAACCAGGACAATGCACAAAAGTTCACAACGTCGCTGTCTAAAATCTACCGTTATGTTTTGGAGCAAAAAGATAAGGAGTTGGTAAGCGTGGAAGAAGAGCTTTCGTTTGCCAAAACCTACATGAATCTCCTGAAAATGCGATTTGAAAACAGCGTGTTTTATGAACTGCCGGAATCGGTTAAAAATCCGGATGCAAAAGTAGTTCCGCTGTCGTTACAGCTTCTGCTGGAAAATACGGTAAAACACAACATTGCCAGTGAAACAAAGCCTTTGCATATTAGGATTTATGAAAAAGGCGATTATCTGATTATTGAAAATGATTATCAGAAAAAAGAAGTCCTGCAAGACAGAAAAGGAGTAGGACTGCAGAATATCGTTGACCGGTATTCAATTATAACCAACAGGAAAGTAAGAATTGAGCAGACAGAAAAACATTTCAAAGTGGAACTGCCAATGCTCACCAAACAAATAGCAATTATGGAAACAGATTATAATACACAAGAAAGCACTTATCGTAAAGCGCAAAAAAAGGTAGAAGATATCAAAGGATTTTATGGCAACCTGACCTCTTATATCGTAGTAAATATTGGATTGGCAGCGTTGAATCTGATAACCTCTCCAGCTCATTTATGGTTTCTTTATCCTGCAATTGGATGGGGAATAGGAGTAGCAATACATGGAATGACTGTTTTTAACTATATGCCATTTTTAGGCAGTGATTGGGAAGAGAAGAAAATCAGGGAACTGATGGAAAAAGACAAGCAAGACAAATGGCAGTAATAATAACCCAAATGGTCATGGAAAATTTTAATTCTGAAAAAATGGCTTATGAAAGAGCCAAAAAAAGAGCAAAGGAAATCAGGGGATTTTATTACAACCTCACGATGTATTGTATCATCATTCCAATACTGATTATCATTAATCTGGTTTTTACTCCTGAATTTCAATGGTTCTGGTTTTCAATGTTGGGCTGGGGTACAGGGCTTTTATGCCACGGAATGGCCGCATTCGGATACAATCCTTTTCTGGGGAAAAATTGGGAAGAGAAAAAAATAAAAGAGATTATTGAAAAGGAAAAAAGAAAACAGGACTATTACCAACAAAATATCAAATAAGAAAATGGAAAATCTAACTGAACAAGAACAACGAAGATTGGAACGCGCGCAGAAACGTGTTAAATCAATCTTAGGATTTTATAAGCATTTGATTGCTTATGTGTTGGTGAATTTATTTCTTATTTCACGACACTATTTCGACCTTAAACCAGGAGAGGAGTTTTTTAAGTTTTCTACTTTTTCAGTAGCTTTCTTTTGGGGATTTGGGTTGGCTGTTCATGCTGCTTCCGTCTTTGGAAAAAATATCTTTTTAGGAGGAGATTGGGAAGAAAAGAAAATCAACGAAATCATGGAAAGAGAAAAAAACTCAAAATGGGAATAGCCCTTAATTAAAAACTTAAAACTAACCGCAATCAAGAATATGACAACCCTAATTATCGAAGACGAAAAACCGTCAGCAAGATTGCTGCAGAGAAAGCTTCAAAAATTGGATATAGAAACAAGTACGATGCTTCATTCGGTAGAAGAAGCCATTAACTGGTTTCAGGACAACCCGCACCCGGATTTGATTTTTTTAGATATCCAGCTTTCTGATGGACTATCATTCGAAATTTTTGATGCTATTGATATAAAAAGCGCCATTATTTTTACAACAGCTTATGACGAGTATGCTTTGAGAGCATTCAAACTGAACAGTATTGATTATCTGTTGAAGCCTATTGATGAAGACGATTTGGAAGCAGCCATCAATAAATTCAAATCCCGACAGCCAAAAGCGGAATCCATGTCTCTGGATTTGGAAATGATAAAAAAAATGCTTGTCAGTCCGGATACCAAAAACTACAAGAAACGCTTTACGATTAAAACCGGACAACATCTGAAAATGATTAATATTGATGAGGTAGAATGCTTTTATAGTGAAAATAAAGGTACTTATCTGCATACGACAGACAACAGGGATTATCTTCTGGAAGGAACACTGGAACAGCTTGAAACCGAATTGGACCCTAAAGACTTTTTCCGTGTGAGCCGCAAATTCATTGTTCCTATGAAAACAATCAAGGATATTGTAGTATACAGCAATTCAAGACTGAAATTAATCCTTCCAACTTATAAGGAAGATGAAGTAATTGTTAGCCGGGAACGGGTTAATGATTTTAAAAACTGGATAGGCTAAAAAAGAGACTGTTTCAAAAGCTATCGGGTTGATAAAGCTAATGAAACAGTCCTTGGATCATTTTTTTGGTCTTATTATGTAATGGTAAATTTGTTTATTTTAAATTCATTTTACTGAATTTTCCAAATTATTCCTGATTACTACAGATTAAAAAATGAACTCAAAATCAAATAAAGATTTGATTCTTTTTGTGCGATTTCTGTATTGTAAAGTTACTATAATACCATCACAGAAATGTTATATCATTTTGGTAATTAGTTATATAATATTTAATGGCTATCGGGTAGTTTATACCAAATCAAAGAATAGTGGAGTTAGCCACAGGTCAAAATGATTAGACAGATTTAAAGAATTCATATAAAATAAAAGAAAACCCGAAAAAGGCTCACTTTCATAACTTTTTCTTTGATAAGACTTAATACTTTGAGAATCTGCGCCTTTGCGAACCATTATTTCATGCAAAGGCGAAGAGTCGCAAAACATGACAAGTTATAAAACCTAGATATAAGAATCTTTTGGTGTAAAGTTTCCGATAATCAATTATTATTTTATTCTCTGTTTTTACTTTCTAAAATTAGGTAAAACTGCGTTCCAAACAAAAGTGATGCGATAACAAGATGTATGGTTTGTGAACCAAACGGGAAATCGTACCAATACATCACAATTCCCGAAAGTATCTCAATGCCTAAAAGCCACATCACCCAATTGATTTTTTTGAAACCTAGCTGTAATTTATTGTTTCGGGTAATTAGAATTACATTGATAAGCAAGACTACAAATGAAAAAGTTCTGTGGAAATAAAACCCGATAATAGGGTCTTCCAGAATTTTATGCATAGCATCATAGCCATAAATTTTAACCTGTTCATCCACAAACTGGCGTACCTGTGTCCCTAAGATAATCTGGGTCAATGTCAATATCAGCGAAATAATCAGGACGCTGTCAAAAACTTTGTCAAATTTTAGTGGTGTTGCCGGTTTTGGCTTTGCCAGATTTAAAATGTATAAAATGATGCATACAATTAATAGCGCCATCACCATGTGGATGGTAATTTTTACCGGATTCAGTACAGAATAAACAACTGTTGCTCCTAACCAGGCCTGAAAACCCATTAAAAATACCACAAGCCATGAAAGCAGCGTTATCTTTTTATTCTGTTTCCACAGGCTGAAAGAAAAGACAGCCATGACAAAGCAGGCCAATCCGGCCAATGCCCCAACCAAACGGTTAATATATTCTACCCAGGTATGCGTTGGATTAAACGAGGCATAGTCGTGTTTTGTATAAACCTGCCAATGGTTTTCCTCAAATTCACTGCCTGATTTGAAATCTTCCTGTGCCACGAGCAATTTTTCGCCACGAATAATTACCTGCCCTTTTTTAAATTCGCGTTCAGGCGACCACGTAAGTTCAGAAATATCTGTTGGCGGAATATAGTAGCCAAAACATTTAGGCCAGTCCGGACAACCCATTCCGGAACCGGTCATTCGTACTAAGGCACCGGCAATGATTACCAAATAAACCAGAATCAGGGCTGTTTTGGTAATGGAGGAAAAATATTTTTTCATTTTTAGTTAGTTTGAATTCGAATTGGATGAGGCGCCTAGTTGGCTGTTTTTTGCAATCCTAATTTTTCCGCTCTTTTCAGCATGAAATCATAGGCGGGCTGATATTCGTTAGGGATTTCTCCTTCAAGAATAGCCTCCTTAATAGCTTCTTTCAGTATGCCGATTTCTCTTCCGGGCTTTAAGCCGAATGTTTCCATGATTTCTTCTCCGGAAATAGGCGGCTGAAACTTTCTGATATGGTCGCGCTCTTCCACTTCCACAATCTTTTGGCGTACAATCTTGAAATTATTATGGTATTTTTTGAATTTGTTCGGATTCTTTGTCGTGATGTCTGCCTCGCATAAAACCATCAGGTCCTCAATATCTTCTCCGGCATCAAAAACAAGCCTTCTTACGGCAGAATCGGTTACGATATCCTGCGATAATACGATGGGACGTGAACTCATCATTACCATTTTGGAAACATACTTCATTTTATGGTTCAATGGCATATGAAGCCTTTCAAATAATTTCTTGACCATTTTTCCGCCAACAAATTCATGGCCGTGAAACGACCACCCGTTTTTTTTATGGTGGCGTTTTGTAGGCGCTTTTCCAATATCGTGGAGCAGGGCAGCCCATCGAAGCCAAACATCATCCGTATTAGGGGCAATATTATCGACAACTTCCAAAGTATGGTAAAAATTGTCCTTATGGGTTTGTCCTTCAGATTCGTCAACACCTTCAAGTGCTGTCAACTCAGGTAAAATGATGTGTAATAATTTGGTTTGATGCAACAGGAGAAAGCCAATTGAAGGCTTGTCTGTCATCAATATTTTATTTAACTCGTCAACAATTCGTTCACCGGAAATAATCTTTATTCTTTCTCTGTTTCGTTCGATTGCCTTGAGGGATTCTTCTTCAATATCAAAGTTTAATTGCGCGGCAAAACGAATAGCGCGCATCATACGAAGCGGGTCGTCAGAAAAAGTAATATCCGGATTGAGAGGCGTCTTTATGATTTTGAGTTCCAGGTCGGATAACCCGTTGAAAGGGTCAACAAGTTCTCCGAAATTGGCCTCATTTAGTGAAATGGCCAAAGCATTGATGGTGAAATCCCTGCGGTTTTGGTCGTCTTCCAAAGTTCCGTTTTCAACTACAGGATTTCTGCTTTCAAAATGATAGGACTCCTTTCTGGCGCCTACAAATTCAATTTCAGTATCTTCAAATCGGAGCATGGCTGTTCCATAAGTTTTAAAAACCTGGACTTTTGGCTTTTTTGGAAGCATTTCAGAAACTTTCAAAGCCAGCTCAATGCCGCTTCCAACAGCAACAATGTCGATATCTTTTTTAAATTTTCTTTTTAAAAGTAAATCCCGTACGAATCCTCCAATAACATAACTGTCAATGTTGAGCTCTTTGGAAGCCTGCGCGATTACATGGAATATTTTGCTGTTTACTGCTTCTTTATATGAAGTTTTGTCTTTCATTATTATGCTTAAAGTTCTAAGAACCGCAAACCTATTGCTATTTTCGGATTATCTTAACCTGGCTGTCTGAAGTCAGTTTGATAATAGCAGAAGGTTTTCCTGTCATCTTTTCTTGCTGCAAATTTACGACATAGTCAACGCCCTTTAAAATCTCGGGGCTAATTTCTTTGTAATTTATAGGGGTAGGCTCTCCGGATATGTTGGCAGAAGTAGAAACAAGAGGTTTTTTCATGCGTTCCAGCAGTTTGTAGCAGAAAGGTTCTTTTACGATTCTCATGCCCAAAGTGTTGTCAGGAGCAATCAGGTTTTTGGCAATGTTTCTCGGATTGTCTAAAATCAGCGTTGTTGGTTTTTCAGAAAGGTCTAAAATCTGCCAGGCCACTTCGGGAATATCCTTGAAGACATTATATACCATTCTTTCGCCATTCATCAGGACAATCATCGATTTTGACTCTTCTCTTCTTTTTAAGGCATAGATTTTCGCTACTGCGTCTGGATTGGTTGCATCACATCCAATTCCCCAAACGGTCTCCGTAGGATAAAGAATAATACCGCCTTCTTTGATTATTTCGTAAGCTTTGTGAACTTCTTCGTTCATATTTTTGGAACGTTATATTTAATTGTTTTTCCCGGAACACCAACAACAACTGCATTGTCTTCAATGTCTTTTGTGATAACGGCACCGGCTCCTATAGTTACATTTTTTCCGATTTTCAATTTAGGTAAAATTGTCGCATTGGCACCAATTGTTGTAAAAGCACCAATTTCGCAATTGCCCAAAACTTTTGCTCCCGGCGATATTTCTGCAAATTCGCCAATTTTACAGTCATGGTGGATACTCGCATAAGCATTGATCAATACGCCGTTTCCAATAAAAGTGTCTGCAGATACAAATGCAAAAGGCATGATGTTCAGTCCTTTTCCTAAAACGGCACTTTTGCTCACAACAGCGTTTTTGGCTATTGCTGAAACAGGGTTGCCATTGTATTCTAAAAACAGGATATAAACTTTGTTCCTGCTAAAAGGATTGCCAAGTCCTAAGATAAAATCGGGATTTTTTTTGAGTTGGGACCGGGCTTGTTCGGTAGTTTTTAGAATCGGATATGAGAATAAAGAATCTTCAAGGTCGGCACTAACGTTGTCAAAAAAATAAAACGAATCGGGTGCATCGATGGTTAAAACATCGAAAACTTCCTTAGCATGACCTTTTGCTCCAATAATTATCATATGTTTTGATTGATTATAGAAGTGATTTGTTCTAAATCTTCTGTTTTTAATCCCACATACAAAGGAAGGCACATCACCCTTTTTGAAACAGATTCCGAAACAGGCATTTCGGTATTTTTTATAAAATTAACCGTATTCAGGGATGGATAAAAATACCTTCTTGGGAAAATCTGATTCTCGTTTAATGCCTTTTGTACTCTTAACAGCGTTTCTTCAGAGTCCAGAATTATAGGATAATAGCTGTAATTCCATTTGGTGTTTTCCCGAATCTTCAAGCCTTGCAGATTGGAAAAGTTTAAATTGGCGTTATAAAAATCGACCACTTTTTTTCGTTCGGCGAGAATGGTATCGATATAAGGCAAAACGGCCAGACCCATAGCAGATTGAAGTTCTGAAATTTTAGCATTGATTCCTAAACCATGAAAATCCAAAGGTCCGTTGTGTCCGAAATTATGGCTGTAATATAATTTATGAAAAAGTTCTTTGTCTTTACAGAAAAGGGCTCCGCCTTCACCCGTATGGAACAATTTGGTTGCATGGAAACTGCAGGTACTCACATCGCCAAAATTAAAAAGAGACTGATTTTTATATTCTACACCAAATGAATGGGCAGCATCATAAATGACCTTTAAATTATTTTTTTTAGCGATAGCCTCAATTGCTTCCACCTGACAGGGGTTGCCAAAAACATGAGTAGCCAGTATGGCTGTAGTTTTTGGAGTTATGGCAGCTTCTATTTTGGTTTCGTCAATTGTAAGATATTCGGGGTTAATGTCAACAAAAACAGGTTCGCAATGTTCCCAGACTATTGCAGAAGTTGTCGCAACATAAGAAAAAGGTGTCGTGATGATTTCTCCTCCTTTTCCCAAAAGTTTCAGTGCAATTTGTAATGGAACAGTACCGTTATTGGTGATTAAAATAGAATCAGTATTCAGCCATTCTTTCAGCTTGTTTTCCAATTCTAAGGTCAACTGGCCCCTGTTTGTAAGCCACAAACTATCCCAAGCTCTTTTAACCAGGTTGTTATATTCGCTTTGCGGTGGTAAAAATGTCTGTGTTACGTTTATCATTTTGATTATTTAAAATCAAAGTTATGCAAATAATACTGCTTTATGTTATTCTCAAGCATGTTAAAACTGTATAATTTGTTAACAATGATGTCTAGTTTGTCCTGATATTCTTTAAAAGTTTCAGGATTATCATAATGTTTAATATCATCTGCTATCTTTTCATTCATTTCATCAAATGAAGTATAAAGCGTTGGCAGGTTCTTGAAATCTTCGGTAAAGAAAATCTCATTGTAAACGGCAAATGAAATACCTCCGGAGAAAATAGTTTCTATAAGGTAGCCATCCAATCCTTCGCCAAAAGTAATGACAAATTTGGCTCTTGAAGCATAATCTTTATAGGTGTCATACTTCATGTTTGTTATTTCAACAAAAGTATAATGCGGCAGTTTGGCTTTTAGATTTGCCAAAATTCCCTCTTTTGTCAACGTACTTGAATTGGGAACCCATTGAATTTTATCTGGGGAATAGATAACCAGATTTTCTTTTTCACTAAATGCCTTTCTGTTGTAGGGAGTTGGGCTTAACCAGGCTGAAAAAAGATGAAGCGGCACGCCGTAATAATTTCTTTTTTCAAGTGTAGCATAACGCTTGTGTGCCATGGTCATAGTCGTGTTTGGGAACATTTTCTTGACATTGTCGATTTTTTCAATCGGTGGCATAAAAAGGTCATTCTGGTTGAGCAGGTTGATTTTTATATCTTTTATATTTTCCGTCCATCTGAAAAAAGGAACCATACGTTTGTTCCCTTTATTGAAAGCAGCAATCATTACATCCGGGATATGAATTTCCGCAAAGTCAAGATGGTCAAAATACCTTTCAATTTCTTTGAAGGTGAAAATAATCATTTCGTTTGAAAACTTCCTGTATTTATAGTCGGTTTCACTTTTCCCGGGCAAAAAACTGGCAACCACGTCACATCCGTGAATGTCTTTTAACTTCCTGACAATGTTATAAATGGTGCATATTGACAAAATTCCTCCGTTAATCCTGTCTGTTCCGGAAGGAACAAAAAACAGGATTAGTTTTTTTGTGTCGGAATAATGTTCTTTAAAATATTTTTTTTTGAAGGATTTGTGGTGTCCCTGTAAAAAAAAGCTCTTGAGCTGATGCTGAAATTTATGGAAATCTTTTTTTATTGACATAAATAGCTATTTGTGAAATAAAACATTTTGAATCCAGCCTCTAATCGTGTATTTATGGTAGATTTCTTCAGGAAGCTTTTCATAGTCGCTTTCAAAGAACGAGGTAGGGATTACCGGATTTTTTTCGTCTATGACCAAAATATTATTGGGATTGTAGAAATCATAATTTACAATATCAGGATTGGTTGTTATGAGTTTCTTTTCTAACCCGATACTTTCAAAAATCCTGAAAGTCAGTCCAAATTGGCCATCTCTTTTGATGTCTAAAAGGGCCCTGGATTTTTCGATAAATTTCGAGACTTCTTCCAATGTAATTCTTTCAAAGAAAAATTCGATTTCGCTCTTCGGGCATTCCTTGTCTCTGCTCAAAACAATAATCTTGTGTTTTATCTGCTTCGACTTTAATTCAGAAATGATTTTTGAAAGAACAGGAAGTCTTTTGTCTTTGGAACAGATATTAAAAACCTGAAAATCAAACGGCCCTTTACTGCTGTTCTTGTTCTCTTCATAAATCCAGTTAGGAGCAAACTTTAAGCCTAATTTTTGACAGTCTTCCTTTTCAAAAGAAAATGCCTGGTCAAATGCAGAAGCAACCCGCTTTATTTTTGGACAACGTGTAGCACTGTCATTAAAAAAACCGATTGACTTTCGCGTATGTTTTTTTAATTGCTTTAAATAGCTTTTGTCAATGAAGTCTCCCTTGATGGTCACAATCAAATCCTGCCTCTCACCAATTTGCTCCAGGCGCTTGATGATTTCTTTTCCGTAGTAAATGTTTTTGATATTTTTCCTGAAAAAGACCTTCAGGAAAGCATTATAAATTTTATAATAAAAACTTGGGTATTTGTATATAAAATTATGGAAATCAATATGGTGCACAGTGTGACCGTCCTGTTTTAAGACTTTAGCAATTCCTTCATTCAAACCCCAATTGTCAAAACTAATCAACGCAATTTTCATCTATCTCCTTTGTATCGGTTTGCAATAAGAAATTACGAAATAATTTCTTAAAGTGGAAACCTGATTTTGCTTTTTGTTTTTGTCTTTTGCCGAAATGTTGGTTGCTTCAATTCTCAATATTACTTGCAAAATGCTTGTAAAAAAATTTGATTTCCGCAAAGATAAGTTTTTTTAAACGGAAGAAACAAGCGATATGTGCAATATGTTAAGAAAATCTTAATTAAATTGATAATCAGTAATTTGCAGGTGTTTTTAATGGGGATTTACCAATTAAGATTAGAATTTAAACAGTAAAAAGCAAAATAACAGTCTTAAAACTGAAACTTGAAAACAAATTCTTAGGAGGTGAGATGCTTGTGATAGAGAAGTCGAATTTCGACTCAAGATTATTTTATTTTATAAACACCCAATGCCTTTTTTATCTTTTTGCTTAAAAGAACCAATTTTACATACAATCGGTTTTTCAAACTCAGGAACATCCAGTTTTTATAGGGAATAAGTTCTTTTTCAATCAGGCTGTTCATTTTCTCTGATACAATAAAATCTTTATTGATATGCGCCCATTTTACATTGTCGTAACCGTCAAACTCATTCACCTTGTTTTTTTCATGAATGATTGACATCCATAAACGCTTGTCTGTAATCTGCGTAATACGGGTTTCCTTTTTCCACAACGTATGGTCGTTAAACCAAACAGTTTTCGGGTTTTCATTTTTTTCAATCAGGCTTATGAAAGGATTGAAAATATGTTCTTTTTTACCTAATATGTAACGGGGTTTTACCTGTAGAGAATAGCCTTTGATAACATCAACAGCCTGATATTCCTGTGACTGAAATTTGTGCTGTACTTCGTTGATGAAATTTTTATGGATACAATCGTCATTGTCAATTCTTGAAGTAATCAAATAAGGAACATTCTGTGCATCTTCAGAAATAAACTGTTGGATAGCCGGATAAAATTCAGGCATACCATCAATATAAAAGGCTTTGATGTTTGTCTTATCCGAAATCAGGTTAGTTATGGCACTTTTATATTTTTCGGGTGTTGTAGTGTCAAAAAATAGAAGCCAGTTAAAATCCGTATTGGTTTGCGCCACAACAGATGGGAAACAAAAGTTCTCAAAGAGCCACATTCTGTCTTCCATCCACTCGTCGGTCAGTAAGGTTTCGTTATTTTTAGTAACGTTCCAATCAGGATTTCTCAGATTAAACCTAGTAATTAGATAGTGTTTAAACATTTATTGGGTGCTAATTAACCTTTCGGCAATTTTTTTGTAAAATTAAATTAATTATTTGAACTCTAAAATCGAAAATGGTTACTTTTGTGAACAAAATAAGAAAAGCATAAATGCACGAAGTTTACAATCCAAAATTCCTACACCAGAAAGAAGCCATACGGGACTGTATTGCTAATTTTGAGGCTAAAGGTATTTTGTTTGTTGACGGAAAGCGCAACAAAATCAGGCTCTTTGAATTGGATGAGATTACATTGAATGTCAAATCGTTCAAGATTCCTAATTTTATCAATCAGGTAGCCTATAAATTTTTCAGGCGTTCAAAAGCCAGACGCTCTTTTGAGTTTGCCAATATTTTGCTGGAAAAAGGAATAGGAACCCCTCAGCCCATTGCTTATTTTGAAAATTTCAAAAATGTTCTTTACGACAGTTATTACATCAGCGAACAGTTGAATGCAGATTTGACGTTTAGAGAATTGACAACAGATTTGAATTATCCTGACCACGAGACCATACTAAGGCAGTTTGTGCGTTTTTCATTTAATTTACATGAAAATGGTATAGAATTTCTCGACCACACGCCAGGTAATACACTGATTAAAAAGAATGGTGAAGGGAATTATAATTTCTTTTTGGTTGACCTGAACAGAATGCAGTTTCATAAGTCCATGACCTTGAAGCAGCGGATTGTCAATTTATCCAAACTCACACCCAAAAGAGAATTGGTTGAAGTAATGAGCGACGAATATGCAAAGCTTTATGGCAGGCCTTATGAAGAGGTTTTGCAAATGATGATTGTTGAAACGGAATCATTCAGAAACAGGTTTCATAGAAAGAAGCGGCTCAAGAAAAAACTGTTTTTCTGGAAATAATTTTTTTGCATTTAAATAGATTATGAAAGCATCCGTAATAATGAGTACCTATAATTCTGAAGAATGGCTTGAAAAAGTCATATGGGGATTTAGTGTGCAAACTGAACTCAACTTTGAAATTATTATTGCAGATGACGGGTCAAAACCTAAAACCAAAGAATTGCTCGATACTTTAAGACCGCAACTTTCAATGCCGTTAATTCATGTATGGCAGGAAGATAACGGTTTTCAAAAGTCACAAATACTCAATAAGGCAATTGTTGCTTCCAATACAGATTATCTTATTTTTACGGACGGCGATTGTATTCCGAGGAAAGATTTTGTGGAAACACATCTTCATTATCGTGAAAGAGGCTATTTTCTTTCCGGAGGCTATTTTATGCTTCCGATGAATATTTCGCAGGCTATCACAAAAAATCATATCCTGCACCAGAATTGTTTTGATGTAAAATGGCTTGTTGGGCGAGGCCTTAAAAAGTCATTTAAAAACACAAAACTTTCTGCTACCGGTTTATGGGCAAAGTTCCTGAATTTTATTACGCCAACAAAAGCAACCTGGAACGGACATAATGCTTCCGGATGGAAAGACGATTTGGTTGCTATCAATGGCTTTAACCAGGAAATGCAATATGGCGGACAGGACAGGGAACTGGGTGAAAGGCTTTTTAACAAAGGGCTGAAATCAAAACAGATTCGATACAGTGCCATCGTAGTTCACCTGGACCATGCAAGAGGCTACGTAAATGAAGCTACCTGGAAAAAGAATTTTGCTATTCGTGAAAATACCCGAAAAAATAAGGTTATCAGGACGCCAATCGGGATTGATTCCAATTAATTTTTTTCCAGATAACTGTTGAGTTCCGGCAGAATGAGTTCCGGAGTAAAAGACTCGTACAGTTTCATGGCCTGATTTTTCATTTCTTTTGCAGATTTTTTACCATATAATTCCGGTTTGAAATCTTTGAGATGAACAGAAGCATAATGTATGCCGTCTTCAAACGAATTCCAGGCTTCCTTTTTTATCCATGTAGAAAATATTGTGAATGTAGGCTTGAATAGGGCCTTGGCCATATTTACTGCCCCGCCTTCGTTGCCAATCAGGGCATTGCAATGATAAGTAATCGATAAAAATTCCCGAATGCTTCCCGGAACAATGTTAATCTTAATGTTCTTTTGTGTTTCCGGCTGGCACAGTCCGAATATTTTTTTTGCCTGTTCCGCCTGTGATGGCATGTAGTTAAACAGAAGCGTAGCGTTGGTTTTGGCAACTATGGCATCAAGTAACTTTGCCATATAAGGAAAAGGATAGGTTTTATTATGACCACTACCCAAAACACCAATCATATAGATTTTTTTTGAAAAATCGATATTGTTTTGAATCAGGATATCTTTTCCGTTTTTAATTTCTTCTTCTGTCAGGAAAATTTTAGGGCGATTGTCAAGCGGAATGCCCGAAGAAAAAGGCTGTAGCAACAGCATTCTGTTTTCAATAGCCAGACCGGCTGAAGTTTTTGGTTTTAAAAGTTCCTTAAACGTGTCCGTATATAAAAAGTTGGTATAGGACTTATGAAATCCGATTTTCTTCTTTGCGCCTGACATTCCTACAACAAGATTGCTTTCCAGCTTTCCATAGGCATCAACAACAATATCGTATTTCTCTTTTCGGATAGAAACCAGAAAACGCAGGAGCATTTTTTTGCTTTTGCGAAATTCTTCCTTGAAAAGTACCAAATTATCAATATTGGGATTGTTTTCTACCACCGGCTTTGTGAAAGGATAAATCAGGTAGTCAATCTGTGCATCAGGATAAATAGTCCTTAAGTTGTTGCAAAGAATAGAACTGGCCAAAACATCGCCTATCATTTTCTGCTGGATTACAAGTATCTTTTTCATGAAAATTGTATGAATTACAAATTAATAATTAGGAATTACGAACATTTATGCCAGACAGGTTGTTCGTAATTCCTAATCTCAATTCCTAATTATTATACCGCTACGTCGTATTCTCTCAGTGCGTTGTTTAAAGAAGTTTTCAAATCGGTAGAAGGTTTTCTTTTTCCGATAATTAAAGCGCAAGGAACCTGAAATTCTCCTGCAGCGAATTTTTTAGTATAACTGCCCGGAATCACAACCGAACGTGCTGGCACGACACCTTTCATTTCTACAGGCTCATCACCGGTCACATCTATAATTTTTGTAGAAGCTGTCAGACAAACATTAGCGCCAAGAACTGCTTCTGTTTCAACGCGAACACCTTCAACTACAATACATCTGGAACCAATAAAAGCACCATCTTCAATGATTACGGGAGCAGCTTGTAATGGCTCTAAAACACCGCCAATTCCTACACCACCGCTCAAATGCACGTTCTTGCCAATCTGGGCACAACTACCTACGGTAGCCCAGGTATCGACCATCGTACCTTCATCGACATAAGCACCAATATTGACATAGCTTGGCATTAAGATTACACCGCTTGAAATATAAGCACCATGACGGGCTACAGCATTAGGAACAACACGAATTCCTTTTTCGGCATAGCCTTTTTTCAAAGGCATTTTGTCATGATATTCAAAGATTCCTGCTTCAAGGGTTTCCATTTTTTGAATAGGGAAGTACATTACAACTGCTTTCTTTACCCATTCATTAACTTGCCATCCACCGGCAATTGGTTCAGCTACGCGTAATTTTCCACTGTCTAGCAGTTCGATAACCTCGCGGATTGCTGTGGTTGTTTTTTCTTCCTGAAGCAGGGCTCTATTTTCCCATGCCTGCTCTATAATTGTCTGCAAAGTGCTCATAAAATTTGATTTTCAGCAAAGATATGTTTTTTTCGTTTTCAACCCTGCCAGAGTTTCAAACTCTGGCAGGGTTGAATAAACGGATTTTACGTAAATTTGTAAGACACCCTATTTCCTATGAAAGATAATTTTTCAAATCAAGCCTCAGAGTATTCTAAGTTCAGACCTTCTTATCCGCCGGAACTTATTGAACATATCGTTTCGTTTACGGAATCGAGAGAAATGGCATTGGACGTGGCCACAGGCAATGGGCAGATTGCCCAAAAGCTATCTGAATATTTCCAGACCGTATATGCTACAGATATCAGCGAAAATCAATTGCAGCATGCCAAACAATTATTAAATGTAATTTACAAAAAACTTCCTGCAGAAAGAACCGATTTTCTGGACAAGCAATTTGACCTGATTACAGTAGCCCAGGCAATACATTGGTTTGATTTTGACCAGTTTTATGCGGAAGTATATCGCATACTAAAACCCAACGGAATCTTCGCAGTAGTTGGTTATGGGCTTTTCAGCACCAACGAGGAATCAGATAAAATACTTTCTGATTTTTATTACAATATTGTAGGTCCGTTTTGGGATGCTGAACGAAAATACCTGGATGAGAATTATCAAACGATTCCTTTTCCATTTGAAGAATTGGAAACGCTTCGTTTCCAGAATAAATTTACGTGGACTTTCGAACAGTTGGTAGGTTATTTGGAAACATGGTCAGCGGTAGAACATTATAAAGCGCATAACAACGAAAATCCAATCGATTTGATTCGCAAGAAATTGGAGATTTCATGGGAAGCAGGAAATAAAACAGTTGTTTTTCCGATGCTTTTGAGATTAGGGAAATTAAAAATGTAATTTTACGCAGCCTAATTTTTGATTTATGAAAATATTGATTCCGTTGTTATTGGTTTTCTTGATAATTTCCTGCAAGAAAGAGGAAAGTTCGTCTTATGAATCTATGGAAGATATTAATAAAAAGATAACCCAAAACAAGCCCTTTTTTGATTTTGATGAAGTAATACATTATCAGATTCCAATTGACGAGAATGAATATTATGATTTGATTTTAGCAGATACAATTTCTGAAAAAGGTAAAATATTTGAATTTTTATTAAGAGAGCCTTGCCCGGAAACTAAAGAAGAAAAAATAAAGTTCAAAGAAGCCATTAAATCTGTTGATAAAGTAGAAAATACTGCTATCAATCCTAAGTATTACGATGAGCTGAGAACGCAGATTTTTGCAGAAAAGAGATGTGACCAATTTTTTATTGCCGCTTGCGACCCTATTTACAGAGATATCTTTATTTTTAAAATGAATAAGGAAGAAACAGGAATGGCAAAGATTTGTTTTAAGTGTGGATTATATAGTTTTTCAAATAAATCTGCAATTGTAGACTGTTTTAATATGAATGGTGAATTAAGAAGGCTTAAGAAAATAATTTCAGAAAATAAGAAAAGTTAAAATGCCAAGAATACTAGCCATAGATTACGGACTAAAACGAACCGGAATTGCCGTTACAGACGAAATGCAGATTATTGCTTCCGGACTAACAACTATTCCTTCAGAAACTGCTATTACTTTTCTTAAAGATTACTTTGCTAAGGAAAAAGTAGAAAGGGTTTTGATTGGAGAGCCTAAACAGATGGATTACACACCATCAGAAAGTGCCAAACTGATTGAAGCTTTTGTGGAAAAATTTAAAAATAATTTTCCAGACCTACCATTTGAAAGGGTTGATGAGCGTTTTACATCAAAAATGGCGTTCCAGACCATGATTGATAGTGGGTTAAAAAAGAAACAACGTCAAAATAAAGCGCTGATTGATGAGATTTCGGCAACGATTATGCTTCAGGATTACTTATCCAGAAAAAAATTCTAGATTTTATTTTTATTTTATTAAAAAACCTGTTTGTAATTTAAAATAGATATAAATAACAAAGTTTTTTGTTTCTTTCAAAGTATCTTTGCACGACAAAAATTTTTGTGATGGCAACTACAACTTTAAGAACAGAAACGGATGTGGTTCTAATTGGCGCCGGAATCATGAGCGCTACTTTAGGTTTATTGCTTAAAGAACTGAATCCCAATATTAAAATTGAAATTTACGAGCGACTGGACATGGCTGCGGCCGAAAGTTCTGATGCATGGAATAATGCGGGAACAGGTCACTCTGCATTTTGCGAGCTCAATTATACTCCGGAGCTTGCAGGTGGAGAAATCGATACCAAAAAAGCTGTAAAGATTGCAGAATCTTTTGAAGTTTCGAAGCAGTTTTGGGCCTATCTGGTTGAAAAAAATCTTATCTCCAATCCTGAAAATTTTATCAAGAGTATCCCGCATATGAGTTTTGTTTGGGGTGAAGAAAATGTGGATTTCCTGAAAAAAAGATATGACGCGCTTCAGCAATACAGTCTTTTCAAGGGAATGGAATATTCAGAAGATAAAGATAAAATACGTTCGTGGATGCCATTGGTTATGGAAGGCAGGAATCCAAAATCAGTTATTGCGGCTACTTCAATGAAAATTGGTACCGATGTGAATTTTGGTGAACTCACCCGAAGTATTTTTAATTACCTTAAAACATTAGAAGGTGTTAGCATGAAGTTCCATCATGAAGTGAAAAGTCTGAAAAAAGGTGAAGATGGAAGATGGCAGATTAAGGTGAAAAATCTGGAGACAGGCGATAAAACCAAAATCATTACACGTTTTGTTTTTATTGGAGCCGGAGGTGGTTCATTACCGTTACTTGAAAAAGCAGGTATTCCGGAAGGTGATGGTTTTGGAGGTTTTCCTGTAAGCGGTCAATGGTTGAAATGTGTCAATGAAGATATAATCGCAAAACACAATGCCAAAGTTTACGGTAAGGCTTCTGTAGGTGCTCCGCCAATGTCAGTTCCGCATATCGATACCCGTATGATTGATGGTAAAAAAGCTTTATTGTTTGGGCCTTATGCAGGCTTTTCTACTAAATTCCTGAAAAATGGCTCGTATTTGGACTTGCCGCTTTCTATAAAACCGAATAACCTGATTCCGATGCTTTCAGCCGGATTCCATAACCTGCCTTTGACAAAATATCTGATTGACCAGGTGCGTCAGTCACCGGAAGATAGGCTCCAAGCCTTGAAAGAATACCTTCCGGACGCCAGGATGGAAGACTGGGTTTTAGAAACTGCAGGCCAACGCGTACAGGTTATCAAAAAAGGCGAGAATGGGGGAGGAGTATTGGAATTTGGAACAGAAGTAGTAACAGCGGGTGATGGTTCGTTAGCCGTTTTGCTAGGTGCGTCTCCGGGAGCTTCAACCGCAGTTTCGATTATGCTTGACCTGATTCAAAGATGTTTTTCTGAACATGAAAAGTCAACAGCATGGCAGGAAAAGTTAAAAGAAATGGTTCCATCTTATGGAATCTCATTAAACGATAATGAATCTCTGCTTCAGCAGGTGAGGGAACATTCTGCTAAAGTCTTGAAATTAGATACGTTGTAAATAAATAGAAATTATACAAAGAAGCCTGAAGCAATTGTTTCAGGCTTTTTATTTGGTCTGATGCAGCAGCTTGGCCGCTTTGACAATACTTTCAGAAAGATTGGTCAGCCATACCAGTTGTTCGATAACCAATTGGGCTTCCTGCATTTTAAGCTGGAATTCTTCATCCTCAGAAAGATGCGCTTCCTTTAATTCCTTGGCACGCATATTCTTTAATTCGGTAAAGCGCATGGCCAGATCTTCATTTGTTTCGGTTTGTGCCAAAGTGCCGGAAACCTCTAAATCAGCAAAAGTGATGGCATAATTCAGATTTTTGATTACCGTTTGGACAACTACATTGAAAGCTTCAGATGCCGTCGATGTTTTATGCGTCTGTATATAAGTTCCTAAAGAAGCCAATGAAGAAAGCAATGTGTGGTTTAAGACGGCAAGTTTGTAAACCTGCTGCACCTGTTTCTGTTTGGATTTGGGTTCCTGGGTCATACGTTGAAACGAGGCCATCAGGTTACCGACTTCAATGAAGGCATTTTTTCGCGCGATTCGGTATGAGGTTGTCACTTCTCCTTTGTTGTTGTAAAAAATAGAAATCTCGTTGAGATAATCACGATTGGCTTCAATGGATTTTTTAATATAAATAGGCTGGCTCATAAATTCCCATGATGGCCAGAAGAAATAATTGGCCAAAAAGGCAAGGCCTGCCCCTACCACAGTATCCAGAATACGGTATTGGATGACATCGTTAATATTTGGGGTAATGATTCCGTAAACAAAAACAACATAAATGGTTACAAAAGTAGCGCCTACTTTATAATTTATCGAGGTAAATGTAAAGCCTAAAATCATCGAAGTAATAGCTAAGGCACCAATGATAATGTGATTATGGATAAACAGCAGTAGGGCAAAAGCAATGAGTCCGCCGACCACGGTTCCGATAATCCTGTGGAACGAACGCTCTTTGGTCAATCCGTAGCCCGGACGCATGATAACTACTATAGTCAGCAATATCCAATATACATTTTGAAAAGGGAAAAGGCTTCCTAACAAAAACGCAAGCATGATTGTGGCCGTCAGCCGTAACGAATGGCGAAATATGGTTGACGAAAAACTCAGGTTTTCACGGAATGTGCTCCACGGATAATATTGTGGAGTCAGTAATTTGTCAAGATTCTTGTCTCTTCCTTTATAATCGTTCGTGTTGAAGTTTGGCATGAAGGCACGCTCCACAATCTTAATTTTTTCAATCTGCTTTTCCGCATAATGCAGCATGTTGGAAAGCATCCAAACGCCTTCGGAAGCTTTTTCCTTTCCCAATTCCTGTTCGTAGTCTGAAATTACTTTTTCGAGCGCTTCAAGGTCTTTTAGCAGCGAATGCTTCGGTACATATTTTTTTCGGTTCTCGAGGCTTTTAAAAATTGCTTTTAAAGTAGAAGCAAGGTTGTAGGCCAGGTGCTGATAGGTAGCCAGGACTTTTGGATGGTCTGCAAATTTTTGATGCAGTTTATTATGGTCAAATGAGGTCGATAGTGCCAATTCCAGAATTTCAAGCAGTGAAATAAAAACCAGGGTCATCTTTCGGGTCTGGTCTGAAGTACCGTTGGAATGGCTGCGGTTTCGTATTAAAATTTCCCTTAGGTTTTCATGGATTGTGTTTAATTCTACCTGAAGGTATAGCTGCTTTTCGATAATTTTTTCGCGGGGTGAATCAATCTTCCATAAATCACCACGCAATTTCATATACTTTGAAGTCAGTCGCAAGCATTCGGCAACCTGAAGTTCGATATAACGGTGCGGTCTGATGTAATTAAATGTCAGGGATATGAGAAGGTAAAACAGACCGCCAACAAACATTAGTCCTGAATATTGGAGCATTTCCCATCCATCGTGTATGTGGCCAAAAGCAAGGCAGATAGATAAGAGGGCTGAAAATGAAACCTGAGTCGCACGTTGTCCATAAACCGAAATCATGGAGAAAAAGAAAATCATAGCCGCCATAGCCGGATACAATATCCAGGGTTGCGGATAGAGCAGGTTAACGACCAGATTGTTTCCCGCTACAATCAGGGCAGCAACCAGAATACCATTTATTCGGTGTTTTCTGTTGCTGGGAATATCGCTCGGATAGGTCAAAAAAGCACCTAAGGCAATATTGAAACCAATTTCAAAATTACCTGTATAAGAGAACAAAAGCACCGGAATAGCAGCGGCCAATGTCACTTTTAAGGCATTGGAAAAATTGGTACTATCGGTAAAATTTCGGACTTTCTGAATCATTGCGAAGCGGTTACTAGCAAAGATAGGAATTGATAAACATTTTCGGAATTAAAAAAATAAAGATTTAATGCTTTTGATGTTATTAAAAGATTACCGTCTATAATCTTTTTTCACTATTTTTGCCCTCTGATTTTGCAGAGATTCTGCTAATTCTTTATAATTCAATACGAAAGAAATGATTTTACCAATTATAGGATATGGCGATCCGGTTTTAAGAAAAGTAGGTGAGGAAGTGCCACAGGATTATCCTAACCTGAAGCAAGCGATTGCAGACATGTATGAGACGATGTATAATGCTTATGGAGTAGGTCTGGCAGCGCCTCAGGTAGGACTTAGCCTTCGACTATTTGTTATTGACACGGAACCGTTTAGTGATGATGAAGATTTAGAGGAAAAAGAGCGTGAAGAACTGAAAAACTTTAAAAGAACCTTCATCAACCCAAAAATGCTTAAGGAAGAAGGGGAAGAATGGGGATTTAATGAAGGATGCCTGAGCATTCCGGAAGTCCGTGAAGATGTGTACCGAAATGAAAGAATCACCATTGAATATTTTGATGAAGATTTCAATAAGAAAACGGAAGAATTTGACGGATTGATTGCAAGGGTAATTCAGCATGAATACGACCATATCGAAGGAATTTTATTCACAGATAAAATATCTTCACTAAAAAAACAGTTAATAAAGAAAAAACTTCAAAACATTATGGACGGAAAAACACGTCCGGATTATAAAATGAAGTTTGTTGCCAAAAAAGGCAGATAAGAAGAACAAATTAATTTCAATTATAAAATATCTTTAAAATGAATTTAGACAAAATATTGGCCATTTCTGGCAAGCCGGGCTTATATGCACTTAAACTTCAAACCCGTACCGGTTTTGTTGCCGAATCATTACTTGACGGAAAGAAAATTACGGTTGGTTTGAGAAGCAATGTCAGCCTGCTTTCAGAAATTTCTATTTATACAAATGAGCAGGAAAAACCGTTGGTTGAAGTAATGAGAGCTATTGCTGTAAAAGAAGATAACGGACCTGCCTTATCTCATAAAGAAGACAATGCTAAATTGGCTGCTTATTTTCTTGAAATCTTACCGGACTATGATCAGGACAGAGTATATCCGTCAGATATCAAAAAAGTTTTGAACTGGTACAATATGCTTCAGGCAAAAGGCCTGGTTTCAAAAGAAGCTCCTGCACCAAAAGTTAAGGAAGAAGTAACAGAAGAAAATTCAAACTAATTCTTCATCAAAAAATAAAAAACCTCGTTTAGAAATAAACGAGGTTTTTTATTTTAGCTCAATAAGAAGAGAAACAATAGCGGGAACACAATGCCGGCTATAGCGAGTTTCCAGCCTCTTTTCTTAAAGGTAAATTTTCCATAAGGAATCATCAGGGCACCGGTAACCGCAATTACAATTAATGAAATACCAAAAATATCAGAATAATAAATCCACCATTCTGAAGTGTTTTTGTGTAGTTTCATAGCATGGCTGATGATTGGTGTTTTTTTGAAAGCGACAATTTCTCCTTTTCCTGTTTTCATATCAATTTCCACATCGTGGTTTTCAAATGAAATCTTCAAAGTTCCTTTTTTGATGGAATGGCGTCTGATTTTATCATCAATGCCGTGTTCTTTTCCTAAGGATTCAGCATATTTTTCGCTAATCAGTTCTTCTGGCGGTAGCTTTACTTCAATGTTTTTTGTTTCAACGGTATATTTTTCCGGATGCCAGCTATCTCTGTGATTCATCAATATTCCGGAAAAGGCAAAAGAAATAATCAATCCAATGTAAAAATAGCCTAAATCACGATGCAGGCCTCTTATTTTTTGTTGCTTCATGTTGTTTTTAAAAGATGGCGCAAATATAGTTCACTTTTTCCAGCACAGGGCAAAAAAAAGCCCCCGTTTTGGCGGGGCTTAAGGTTTTTATTTCTGCTCATAATCGTAATTCACCATCCAGAGGATACCGAATTTGTCAACAAACATTCCAAATAAAGCGCCCCAGAAAGTTTTTTCCAAAGGCATGGTTACTTTTCCGCCATTGGAAAGTCCGTCGAAAAGTTTTTTAGCTTCGTCTTCGCTTTCTGTATTGATGGAAACTGAAAAATTCGTTCCTGCAGTAACAGGCTGTTGTCCGAAAGCCTCACTCGTATCACTTCCCATGAGTATTGTTTCTTTGCTGATTGGCAATGAAACGTGCATAATCAAATCTTCTGTTCCGGCTGGAAGCGGTTGTTCAGAAGGCATATCTTTAAACTTTCCGATATAGGTAAATTCTCCGCCAAATACGGATTTGTAAAATAGGAATGCTGCTTCACAGTTTCCATTAAAAGTAAGATAAGGATTTACTTGTGCCATGTTAGATTGTTTTATTGTTTTTGTTTGTTCAAACTTACTGAACTTTTTTCATTGCAAATTGTTCCGATTTCGTTTTTCCGTCTTTCATTCCGGAAATTTCAGCTACGATGCTGTCTTTTGTAATTTGGTTGTAAGTAATCTTGTTTGGGTAATCGTGTTTCGGGTTCTCGAAAATAAGTTGTTTGTCAGAAGAGTTTGTCAGGGCAAATTCTACAGGCTTTTCATTATTTTGATTTCTTACTGATACTTCATAAATCAATTGATTTTCTTTTTGCCAAAGTTTTACGCTTTCTCCAAAAACGGTGTCCTTACCAATGACAAAATAGCTTTCTCCGTGAAAAGTAGAATCATTTTCTTTGGTCCATATCTCAGAAAGATTGCCTTCTTTGGAATTATTCTCCCAACGTCCTAAAAACCAATCGGCTTTTTTGATTTCGGCATAAGTTTTTGGAGTAGCTTCAACGGGAGGAAGCTTTGAATCATGGGCTTCTTTACAGGAAGTGATTCCTAAAGTTGCCAAAACAGCCAGTGCATAAATAGTTTTTTTCATAAGATTGATTTAGTTTACAGCAAACAAATATGAATCAATATCGATTGATAAAATTGTAAAAAAACGACTTTCTATTCTAAATTGAAATATTTTGCCATTTCAAGATTTTCCGAAAAGTATTTTTTCGGATTCAAGCCTGTAAAATATGTGAAGTCTTTTATGAAATGGGCCTGGTCGTAAAAACCGCCGTCATAGGCTACATTGGTAAAATTTCTAAAATCTTTGTTTTCAATGAGCTGTAAAGCATGATTGAATCGTATGATTCTTGAAAATAATTTCAGGCTCAATCCTACGTTGGAAAGAAATTTACGTTCCAGGTGACGTTGCCCGGTTTTTAGATTAGCTGTCAGTTTTTCTATTGAAATCATTCCTTCGGATAGGATGATTTCATTGACACAACTTTCAATTGCATCCGTGTCGGTGGTATTTTTGAGATGGTTCTCAAGGAAATTTTCGATAACCCGAATGCGTTCTTCATTATTCTGGCAACAACCCATTTGTTCTTCCAAGGAACTGCTGTCTTCCCAGATTTTTGATAGCTCCACAAAAATTCCGGTCAAATTGCTGACAGGAAAATCAATAAAAGGCTGTAATCCGGCGGGTTGAAACCGGATGCTGAAAATACCAACTTTGCCGATTCCCTGTACTTCAATGAATTTTTTTAGCTGACCGTGTATAAAGTTTTTTGGTTGCGTTTCGGCTCCGTTTTTAGTGTAGGTGACAAACAGGTCGCCATGATTAAAAATCAGTTCAATACAGCCGTCAGGAAAAATACGTTCTCTTGAATGCGGTTCCAAATCATCAAGATTGTCGAGGCTCCAATAACAGCGGATGTATTTTGACAGCCTGTCATTTGGTGAAAAAACATGGTAGTTCATCTTAATTATTTACCATTGGATAAGTGTTTTCGTTTTTATTTCTCAAGTCCAGGCCACCTTCATATACTGATTTCAGATTAACCAGATAAAAACTCCAGCCCGTATGGCATCCCAGACGGATATTCCTTTTTGAATTTTCATCAGTCGGAATGTTTTTTTGTGTGAGTT
Organism: Flavobacterium sp. 38-13; assembly: GCF_001899155.1. Classification (NCBI taxonomy): domain Bacteria; kingdom Pseudomonadati; phylum Bacteroidota; class Flavobacteriia; order Flavobacteriales; family Flavobacteriaceae; genus Flavobacterium; species Flavobacterium sp. 38-13. Next base: position 444,596 of record NZ_MKVG01000007.1, on the reverse strand, counting down.
CCACCAATACATAGCCGTCTTCTTGCGTAAGTAGAATATCGACAAGACAATTTCCGGCAAAAGTAAACTGCAAATAATCAGTGCCGTTGGCCTCGGTAATTTTTCCTTTTTCGACATCGTCATACAAAAACCATCGCCATTCATAAGTGGCATCTTTTTCGACGGCTGTTTTCGAATCGAGCTGTTTGCCATTTGGGTCAAAATAGGAAGCATTGCTCAAAAACCATTTTTCAATTTCTGAAGATGTGGCCCAGGCATTGTAAAGTGTTGAAAGGCTAGATTTTATTGCAATTTTTCTGGTGAATTTTGTCCAGTCGAAATTTTCCATACAAGAGTTTTTAAAGACTAAAGTAAGTAAAAAAAACTCAATTGTTTATCAGAAAACTTGCTTTGCGATTTTGTGTGAAATAGTTGCTCGCAAAGGCGTAGAGCCGCAAAGTTTTTAAGAACAAATTATTGACATTGCCGGTGTGGTTTAGACTTCTAAAATCCACATAATTGTTTTAATCTGTGATAATCCGTGGCCTAAAAACAATGAAATGAACCGTAAGAAAACCGGCTTTTCTTTGTTTGGTATAAACTTCATGACAGTCATAAAAACTCAATCTCAAGCCCGATGGAACGTAAACAATTTTTTTGTAAATTTGCACTCCAATTACATAAGGAAGAAAAGATGTTAGATAGATTGCAGATTGTAAAACAGCGTTTTGACGAGATTTCGGATTTGATTATCCAGCCGGATGTCATTGCCGACCAAAAGCGCTATATCCAATTAAACAAAGAATACAAAGACTTGAAAGCGCTTGTAGAAAAGCGTGACGAGTATGTAAATATAATGGGCAATATTGATGAGGCAAATGAAATTATTGCTGACGGTAGTGACCCGGAAATGACCGAAATGGCAAAAATGCAGTTGGATGAGGCCAAGCAGAGATTGCCGGAATTGGAGGAAGAAATCAAATTTTTGCTAATCCCGAAAGACCCGGAAGATGCGAAAAACGTCATGGTTGAAATCCGTGCCGGAACCGGTGGGGATGAAGCCAGTATTTTTGCAGGTGATTTGTTCCGAATGTATACCAAATATTGCGAAAGCAAAGGTTGGAGAACGTCGGTTGTGGATATGAACGAAGGAACTTCCGGAGGTTTCAAAGAAATTATTTTTGAGGTTACCGGTGAAGACGTTTACGGAACTTTAAAATTTGAAGCAGGTGTACACCGTGTACAGCGTGTGCCACAGACTGAAACTCAGGGACGTGTGCATACTTCTGCAGCAACTGTAATGGTTTTGCCAGAAGCGGAAGAATTTGACGTTCAGATTGACATGAATGACGTTCGTATTGATTTTTTCTGTTCGTCAGGACCTGGTGGACAGTCAGTAAACACGACAAAATCTGCTGTTCGTTTGACGCACATTCCAACAGGATTGGTAGCCCAGTGTCAGGATGAAAAGTCACAGCATAAGAATAAGGATAAAGCATTTACCGTTTTGCGTTCCCGTTTGTATGAGCAGGAATTGGCTAAAAAACAGGAAGAAGATGCTCAAAAACGTAGCTCTCAGGTAAGTTCAGGAGACCGTTCTGCAAAAATCCGTACGTATAACTATGCACAGGGTCGTGTAACCGACCACAGAATTGGATTGACGTTATACGATTTAGGAAACATCATGAACGGAGATATCCATAAGATTGTTGACGAGCTTCAGCTGGTTAGCAATACAGAAAAATTAAAAGAAGCCAGCGAAGTATTCTAAAAATAAACAAGCCTCATTATTGGGGCTTTTTTTATAAGACCAACTACACAACACCATGACAACACAACAACTAACCGAACAAATCCACCAAAAAAAATCCTTCCTTTGCATTGGATTGGATGTTGATTTGAATAAAATTCCCCAACATCTGCTCAATACGGAAGACCCGATTTTTGAATTCAATAAGGCTATTATCGATGCTACTCATGATCTGGCTGTGGCCTATAAGCCTAATACAGCTTTTTATGAAGCCTATGGAATCAAAGGATGGATTTCACTCGAAAAGACAATCCGTTATATCAACGAGAAACATCCGGAAATTTTTACAATAGCCGATGCCAAGCGTGGTGATATTGGGAATACTTCTTCTATGTATGCCAAGGCTTTTTTAGAAGACATGGCTTTTGATTCGGTTACAGTGGCACCTTATATGGGCAAAGATTCTGTTGAACCATTTCTGGCTGTGAAAGATAAGTTTACAATACTTTTGGCGCTGACTTCCAATGAGGGTGCTTTCGACTTCCAGACAAAATCAGTTGAAGGGAAAGAGCTTTACAAGCAGGTTATCGAAACGTCAAAACAGTGGAAAAATTCCGAAAACCTGATGTATGTTGTTGGAGCTACCAAAGCAGAATATTTTACCGAAATACGAAAAATAATCCCGACAAGCTTTTTGCTGGTTCCCGGAGTAGGTGCGCAGGGCGGAAGCCTTTCGGAAGTCTGCAAATACGGAATGTCTGAAAATGTTGGATTGCTCATCAATTCGTCAAGAGGAATCATTTATGCTTCACAACAGCAGGATTTTTCAGAAAAGGCCAGGGAAGAGGCCCTTAAAATGCAACAGGAAATGGAACAAATTCTAAAATAGTTGCTATGGACAGGACTTTTATTCTTCGCTTTGCAGTCGCCTTTATCCTCATTATGCATAGTGTGCCTGGAATGTTCAATAATGGGATCCATGAGTTTGGAACCTTATATCTGAATACGGTCGGATTTGCTCCTTATGGAGTTTTACTGGCCTGGTTGATTAAGCTGTCACACGTAGTTGTAGCGGTATTGCTTTTGCTGAATAAATATGTCAAGATTGCTTCTATCGTTACTATCTTCGTTTTGATTATGGGCATTATCATGGTTCATTATCCGGAAGGCTGGTTTGTGGTTGGCGGCGGAAGAAACGGCGTTGAATTTAACTTCCTTCTTATTTTTGTGCTTTTGGCAATTATGTTCCCGGAAGGAATAAATAGTAAACTTTCAAAAAAATAACCATTGAAAACGTACAGCGACCAATTGGGCAATTCGCATACTTTTGAATCGGTTCCCAAAAGAATAATTTCCCTCGTACCATCACAAACAGAGTTGCTGTTTGATTTGGGACTGGAAGAAAATCTTGTGGGAATTACCAAATTTTGCATTCATCCTTACCATCTGAAATCAACCAAAAAGATTATCGGAGGAACTAAAAAGGTGCATTATGAAAAGATAAAGCTGTTACAGCCCGATATTATTATCGCCAACAAAGAAGAAAATACGGAGGAAATTGTAGAAGAATTGCGTAAAATCTGTCCGGTTTGGGTCACCAATATCCTTACTATTGAGGACAGTCTGCAGATGATTTCAGATTTTGGACAATTATTTAATAAGCGGACGGAAGCTCAGAAGTGGATTGACAAAATACAATTTGCCTTAACCGATTTTCAAAATTTTATCAAAGACAAAGAAGAGCAAAAAGTAGCCTATTTTATTTGGGCTAATCCTTATATGGTAGCGGGAGGCGATAATTTTATCAATGAAATGCTAAAGCTTAACAAGTTTGTCAATATTTATGATAATCATCCAAAATATGAAGGCCGGTATCCTGAAATTGTGATTCAAAAAATGAGAATACAAGGTGATCCGGATTTGATTTTGCTATCCTCAGAACCTTTTCCTTTCAAAGATGAGCATGCTTTTGAATTGGGACGTTTTACACATCACGCCAAGACCGTTTTTGTTGATGGTGAGATGTTTTCCTGGTACGGAAGCCGAATGGCAAAAGCCTTTGATTATTTTAAAAAGCTGCATTCTAATTTATAATCTATTATCAGAAACTATAACTGTCAGCTGATATAATAAAAAAGCCAGTGTTCCTAAAAACACTGGCATTTTTTTTCTAACTAACCCTAACCAAATGAGAAAACCATTAATCTCTCTGCAAATGTCCAACTTTTTTTGGAGCGTATGTGTTAAGGCAATGTTATTTATATGTTATTGATTACTAATTTTTTAAGGGTCTGTTTGTTCCTCTTAATCCTGCATGGCAAACACCTTTTTTAGTAGTGGAGAAGTACGGGCTCCAATATCGGTACGAATTTTTTTCTCCTCCACAGAAATCATCTTAAACACACCTTCCATAGCTTTATCAGTCACATAGTCGTTAAGGTCAGGATTCACTTTTGCGACCAAAGGAATCGTATTGTATTTTTTAATGATACCTTCCCATACCTTATCAGCACCTACATTGCTCAATGATGTTTTTACAACAGGATTGAATTTTGTGTAGAGTTCGGTAGAAGTTGCACCTTGTAGATAAGTCGTTGCGGCATCTTCATTGCCTAAAAGAATGTTTTTTGCATCGGCAAACTTCATGTTTTTAATGGCACTTACAAAAATAGGAGTTGCTTCTTTTACGGCATCTTCAGCCGCACGATTCAATACTTTAATTCCTTCGTCAGCCAGGCTTGACAATCCCATAGAACGTAAAGTCTTGTCCACTTTCTGTAATTCTTCCGGGAAGAGAATTTTTACGGCTTCATTTTTATAAAATCCGTCCACAGCCGTCAGTTTGGTTACCTGTTCCGAAATTCCTTTTTGAAGTGCTTCTTTTAGTCCGGCACTAATATCGGTGCTTCCCAATAGGCTGCCGGTTTTTTTAGAACTTGTTTTAGTTTGTGTTTTTTCTGTTTTCGATTGTACCTTTTCGGTTGCCTTTTTGATAAATCCATCCAATTGTGCAAAGCAGGTTGCAGGTACTAAAAACGCCACTAGTAATAATCTTTTCATGAGAGTAAAGTTTTTCGATTCAAAGATAATCAAACATCATACCGTTTAGCAATATAGTTAAAAATTATTAAAATATAAAAACAATCAATTTTGTTTATCGAAAAGGATTGTTTAAATTTGAGGAAAACAAACTGATAATTAGGTACTAACAACAAATAATAAAAATTATGAAAGAACACAACAAACTCACCACAGCCTCAGGAAAGCCTTATGCCGAAAACGAAGATTCCCAATCAGTAGGACCCAGAGGACCTCTTTTGCTTCAGGATTTTATCCTGCATGAAAAAATGGCTCATTTTAACCGGGAGCGTATTCCGGAAAGGGTTGTACACGCAAAAGGATCGGCAGCTTTCGGAACTTTTACTGTAACACACGATATTACGAAATATACCAAGGCAAAAATCTTTTCACATATAGGAAAAGAAACAAAACTTCTGCTCCGTTTTTCTACTGTTGGAGGTGAAAGAGGTTCGGCAGATACGGAAAGAGATCCAAGAGGATTTGCATTGAAATTTTATACCGAAGATGGAAATTGGGATTTGGTAGGAAACAATACGCCTGTATTTTTTATCAAGGACCCGAAAAAATTCGGAGACTTTATCCATACCCAAAAACGTGATCCTTATACTAACTTGAAGTCGCCTACCATGATGTGGGATTTCTGGTCGTTGAATCCGGAAAGTTTGCATCAGGTTGCGATATTAATGTCTGACAGAGGAACTCCATACGGTTACCGCCATATGCACGGATTTGGAAGCCATACTTTTTCTTTTATCAATAAGGATAACGAACGATTCTATGTAAAGTTCCATATGCTTACCAAACAGGGTATTAAAAATTTTACGGATGCCGAAGCAGCAGAAATGAAATCAAAAGACATGGATTTTGCTCAGAGAGACCTGGTTGAAAATATTGATAAGGGCAACTTTCCGCGTTGGGACATGAAAATTCAGGTGATGACCGAAGCAGAGTCAAGAACCTACCATATTAATCCGTTCGACCTTACAAAAGTCTGGCCTCATGCCGATTATCCACTAATTGACGTTGGTGTTATCGAACTTAACAAAAATCCCGAAAACTATTTTCAGGATGTAGAACAGGCCGCTTTTGCTCCGGCGCACGTCGTGGATGGAATAGGATATTCGCCAGATAAGATGTTGCAGGGAAGATTGCTTTCCTATCCGGATGCGCATCGTTACAGATTGGGTGCCAATTATGAGCAAATTCCGGTAAACAGATGTCCGTTTGCTACTAACAATTATCAAAGAGACGGACAGATGCGTATTGATGGAAACGGAGGCAGCGCTCCAAATTATTTCCCAAACAGTTTTGACAATATTGTTGTTGACCAATCGTATAAAGAACCTGCATGGGCATTGGAAAGTAATGTAGCGGGTTGGTATGACCGCAATGCCGAAGGTGAAAACGATCATTACACACAGCCGGGTAATCTTTTCCGCTTATTGGAACCGGAACAGCAAAAGAATCTGATTAGCAATGTAGTGGGGGCAATGTCAGGCATTGAAGGGCCAAAAAGAATGGAAATCATTAACCGCCAGCTTTGCCATTGGTTCCGGGCCGATCCGCGATTAGGAATGGGAATTGCGCAAGGATTGGGAGTTGAAGTCGATCCGGACATGATGAAATAAGAATCCTAATAAACAGGATTTTACAGATAAGTCAATATTTTAGAGTTTTGACCCCCTGGGCCCTTTCGGTAATTTTCTACCGGAAGGGCTTTCTTTTTTTAACGTTTCCGCACCCTGGCAGGGTTTTAAACCCTGCCAGGGTGCGGAAACGTTGTTCAGTTAAAATACTTAATAAACACTTCGAAATTTTTAGGAATTTCGTAAATTGCCGACCTTAAAAAGACATATATTTCAAAATGGAACAAGCCAAACCTTATATTCCTAAAAATAAAGTAAGAATTGTAACAGCAGCAGCACTTTTCGACGGACACGATGCTGCCATTAATATTATGCGACGCATTATCCAGTCGACAGGAGTCGAGGTAATCCATTTAGGACATGATAGGAGCGTTGAAGAAGTTGTAAATACAGCCATTCAGGAAGATGCCAATGCCATTGCCATGACCTCTTATCAGGGTGGGCATAATGAATATTTTAAATACATGTATGATCTGCTTAACCAAAAAGGAGCAGGCCATATCCGAATTTTCGGTGGAGGAGGCGGAGTTATCCTGCCGGATGAAATAAAAGAATTGCAGGAGTATGGAATTACGCGAATCTATGCGCCGGATGACGGACGTGAATTAGGACTGCAGGGAATGATTAATGACCTTGTTCAGAAATCTGATTTTCCGATTGGCGACAAGCTAAACGGAGAGGCCAAACATTTGGAAGAGAAGAACCCAACTGCAATTGCCCGTCTTATTTCTTCAGCAGAAAATTTTCCTGAAATTGCAAAAGAAACCCTTGATGCGATACACAAACAAAATGAAACCAGCAAAATTCCGGTTCTGGGTATTACAGGAACAGGTGGAGCCGGTAAATCATCTTTGGTTGATGAATTGGTCAGAAGATTTTTAATTGACTTTCCGGAAAAAACAATCGGTTTGATTTCGGTTGACCCTTCAAAACGTAAAACAGGCGGAGCACTTTTAGGAGACAGGATTCGTATGAATGCCATCAACAATCCACGTGTTTATATGCGTTCTTTGGCAACAAGACAGTCCAACCTGGCTTTGTCCAAATATGTTGCAGAAGCCATTCAGGTACTCAAAGCCGCTAAATACGATATTATCATATTGGAGACTTCGGGAATTGGACAGTCAGATACCGAAATCATGGACCATTCCGATGTTTCGCTCTATGTGATGACTCCTGAATTTGGAGCCGCTACGCAGTTAGAAAAAATCGACATGCTTGATTTTGCTGACCTTGTAGCGATTAATAAATTTGATAAGAGAGGTTCGCTGGATGCCTTGCGTGATGTTAAAAAGCAATACCAGAGAAACCATAATCTTTGGGATGCCAATCCGGACGATCTTCCGGTATTTGGAACCATTGCTTCCCAATTCAATGATCCGGGCATGAATACGCTTTACAAGGCAATCATGGACAAGATTGTTGAAAAGACAGAAGCCGATCTTAAATCCACATTTGAGATTACGCGTGAAATGAGTGAAAAAATCTTTGTCATTCCGCCGCACAGGACGCGCTATTTATCTGAAATTGCAGAAAACAACAGAAAATACGATGCAGTTGCTTTGACACAACAGCAGGTAGCACAAAAATTATACGGTATTTTCAAAACTATTGAATCGGTTTCAGGTAAAACTCCGGAATTGACAAAAGCCGGAATAAATGATGATTCTGTTTTGCCAAGCGCAGTAGAAGAACACAACGAAACCAGAATCTTCCTAAACCTTTTGCTCAACCAGTTTGACAAAGTAAAGATGGATTTGGACCCGTATAATTGGGAAATTATCTTTACCTGGGATGAAAAAGTAAACAAATACAAAAATCCTGTCTACACTTTTAAAGTACGTGACAAGGAAATAAAGATAGCCACACACACGGAATCCTTATCACATTCGCAGATACCGAAAGTAGCCTTGCCGAAGTATGAGGCATGGGGCGATATTCTAAGATGGTGCCTGCAGGAAAATGTGCCGGGTGAGTTTCCGTTCACTTCAGGATTATATCCGTTCAAACGCGAAGGAGAAGACCCGTCAAGGATGTTTGCCGGAGAAGGCGGACCTGAAAGAACTAATAAGCGTTTCCACTATGTGAGCGCAGGGCTTCCGGCAAAAAGACTTTCTACTGCTTTTGACAGTGTAACATTATATGGAAATGACCCGCACCTAAGACCGGATATCTACGGAAAAATCGGTAATGCAGGAGTATCTATCTGCTGTTTGGACGATGCCAAAAAATTATATTCAGGATTCAATCTGGCACATCCGCTGACTTCGGTGAGTATGACCATTAATGGTCCGGCTCCGATGTTGTTGGGATTCTTTATGAATGCTGCAATAGACCAACAATGCGAAATCTACATCAAGGAAAATAATCTGGAGGATGAAGTAGAAGCAATCATAGCCGAAATCTATAAAAAGAAAAATATAGAAAGACCGCGTTATAACGGAACACTTCCTGAAGGGAATGATGGTTTGGGACTGATGCTTTTAGGAGTAACCGGCGATCAGGTATTGCCAAAAGATGTCTATGAGCAGATCAAGGTTAGAACTTTATCACAAGTACGTGGAACCGTTCAGGCAGATATCCTAAAAGAAGATCAGGCACAAAATACCTGTATCTTTTCGACAGAATTTGCGTTAAGGTTAATGGGTGACGTACAGGAATATTTCATTGCCAAAAATGTACGTAACTTCTACTCGGTATCTATTTCAGGATACCACATTGCAGAAGCCGGAGCCAACCCTATCACACAATTGGCATTCACGCTTGCTAACGGATTTACCTATGTAGAATACTACTTGAGCCGTGGTATGGACATCAACGATTTTGGTCCGAACCTTTCGTTCTTCTTCTCGAATGGAATTGACCCGGAATATGCCGTAATTGGACGTGTAGCCAGAAAGATTTGGGCGAAAGCACTTAAAAATAAATACGGTGCCAACGAAAGAGCACAGATGTTGAAATACCATATCCAGACATCAGGCCGTTCACTGCACGCTCAGGAAATTGATTTTAACGATATCCGTACTACATTACAGGCATTGTATGCTATTTATGATAACTGTAACTCATTGCATACCAATGCATACGATGAAGCTATCACCACGCCAACTGAAGAATCGGTGCGTCGTGCCATGGCAATCCAGCTGATTATAAACAAGGAACTTGGTTTGGCTAAAAACGAAAATCCGATACAGGGTTCTTTTATTATCGAAGAATTGACTGACCTTGTAGAAGAAGCTGTATTGCAGGAATTTGACAGGATTACAGAAAGAGGAGGAGTATTGGGAGCTATGGAAACCATGTACCAGCGTTCTAAAATTCAGGAAGAAAGTATGTATTACGAAACACTGAAACATACTGGGGAGTTCCCTATTATTGGCGTGAATACTTTCCTGAGTTCCAAAGGTTCGCCAACGGTTATTCCTGCCGAAGTTATCCGTGCCAGTGAAGAAGAAAAACAATTCCAGATTCACACTCTGGAAAACCTGCACAAAGCCTACGGTGATAAAATGAAAGAACAGTTGGCTATCATTCAGGATGTAGCCATCAATAACCAGAATATTTTTGAACAGCTTATGGAAGCAACCAAAGTGTGTTCATTAGGCGAAATCACTGCTTCATTGTTTGAAGTAGGTGGACAATACAGAAGAAATATGTAAGAACATATCACATAATTGCCAAAAAAAAGACCTTCATCGAAGGTCTTTTTTTATTAACCACCACTACCCACTATCCACTGTCCACTGTCCACTGTCCACTGCCAACTATCCACTTTTCCATCATTGGTAGATTAAAAACGTCATTGGTCTATTACTTGTTTTTTTGACCTTATTGAATGCCTAGTTTCGTTCCATAAATTTTAAATTAACTATTATGAAACCAATCAAAAAAATTAGTGCTCTTTTATTAATGATTTTAGGAACAAGTATCATCTCCTGTTCCGATGATGGAAAAGATGGAGTAGACGGATTAAATGGAATGGATGGTGAACCCGGAACAGCCAATGTAATTTATAGCGACTGGCTCGACCGACCTGTTGGAACAGAAGCGACGATTGATGGAACTTCTGGAATGTTATATACTTATTCCGTACCTCAGATAACCAATGAAATTTTGAATAGCGGTACCGTTCTGGTTTATATGCAATTTAATGGTGCAGATATTTTTGCCTTACCCTATACTTCAAGGGCAGGTAATAGTATAAATACAATAGAGGCCATTACTACTTTAGGAAATCTGAAAATTTTCAGGTATCGTCACGATGGACTAACTCCAACTATTGCTGTTGGTAGTGGTGTTAAATTTCGTTATATTATAATCCCTGGAGGAACTCCCGCCGCCAGATCTATAAATTTAAGAGACAGAAGCTATGACGAGGTTTGTGAATTATTGGCGATACCGAAATAAAAGTATTGACTTGACGTAACTAAAAAATCCGAAGCTAGCTTCGGATTTTTTAACTTTATTCTAATTCTCATTTATTTGTATCTGATGTTGATGCTGACAATATCAGAATTTAAATTATTGGAACGGGCATAATGTCCGTAACGTATTTCCAGCATATTAAGATGTTTGATGCCAAAAATGCCATTAACCGGAGTCAGTCGAAGGCCAAGACCAATAAAACTGCTGTTGAATTTTGAAAGGTCATAATTGCTGGTATAAAAATCACTTTGGAGATTGTGCATTTCATAGCCTTTAAAATATTTTGCAGCTGTTTGCGTATAATATCTGTAAAACGGAGAAACGGATACAAATGATGTGATTTTTACCGGTATTTCAATATCGGCTGTATGAGACTGGATTCCCCAATCGTCAGTATAAAACCGGTAATAACCCCTAATAATCACATTATCACCTAAAAAATAACTTGCTCTGGCAGCCAGCGGTATCTTAAGGCGGCTGTCCGGAAGTTTTTCCTGATGTACTGAACCGTCAGTAAAATATACTCTGTGAAATGGCAGCGAAAGATAGCCTTGCTGCGATATCAGATCAGCCTGAAACATTACCTGGAAGTTTTTGTTAATGATCTGCGAATAAGTGAGTGACCCAACAAATGTATTTCGGGAAGCATTGCCAGAATCATCAACATTGGGTAATCCGCGAAGTTCTATAGGAGCAAGCAGTTTTACCTGATCAAGATAAGCCTGAAATTTTACTCCAAATTCGCCATTTCTGTCTTTGGTTTTTTGTGAAAAACTCACATTTCCTCCAAAAGACTGGTAATCATACTCTGTAGAGGAAGAAACCCCAATACCCAATGTACGCCCTTTTTCTTCATTTTCTCGGATATAGTTCAACGAAGGATATACTCTTATGTCAGAAGACGATGCGGACGAATTGGCATTAAGATCTATCTTGTCTGAAGAGGCAGAACTATAATGGTCGACACCTACTTCAACATCAAAATTATGTTTGATATTATTCTTGCCGTATTTTACCACCCTGAGGTCTATCGCATTGGATATATCAGTAAGTTTTTCTGTTCCCAATCCTCCTGTAACAGCTGAATTGTCTCCATTTTGTCTGTAATAGCTTGACACAAGATTTATCTCATCGACTTTAAGTTTTTTAGGCTTATATGCGGTCGAATCTGCCTGTTCATTTTGGGCATAGGCTTTTAAAAGCCCCAGCAGAGCAAAGCCGGTTATAAAAACTCTTTTCATTTTGTTATACAGTTAGGGATTAATTGCAACCGCATCCGCCACCACTTTTTCCGGCATTGGCACCAGATGAGCCTTCCCTGTAAGATTGGAAGCTCAGTTCAGTTTTTTCGACTTTCCGGTTAGACAATGCCATTTCGGAATCGTTTATCTTATTTTTTTGGTACTCTTTAACGGACGAGCACCCGGCAGTCATGACTATACAGCATGCTGCTATCCAAACGGGGAGATTTTTCATTTTATGTAAGATTTATATTTTTTGAAGTATATAGCTGGTTGTCATCATCAATAATGATACAGTGCAGTTCCGGTATCTGGTTGACGAGATAAAGACCCGCTTTTATGCCCATGACAGCGATAGGAGTTGCCATTGCATCGGCAAATTCAGCATTGCTGCTGATTATTGTAACACTCTTAATTCCTGATATGGGTAATCCTGTTTTAGGGTCTATGGTATGCGAATATTTTTTTCCGTTTATCATGACATACTTTTCATAATTACCGGAAGTTGCTACGGCTTTTCCGCTAATGTCTAAATAGGAAAAAATGTCTTCCGGAAAGTCAGGGTTAGATATTCCTATTCTCCACGGTCTTCCTGAGGGCTGATGTCCCCATGCGCTAAGGTCGCCACTGGCATTTATGATTCCGCTCCCGACGCCTTTTTGCATTAACAGCCTTTTCGCCATTTCGGCGGCATAGCCCTTACCAATACCTCCAAATCCTATCCTCATGCCTTTATTCTTGAGAAATACGGTACTGTTTTCTTTATCAACAAGAATATTTCTGTAATCAATAAGATGTACCATTTTCAGGGCTTCTTCGCGTGAAGGAAGTTGAGTCATATTCCTGTCAAAATTCCAGAGTGTTTTGTCAATGCTGCCATAGCTTATGTCAAAAGCACCTTGCGTAATTTTTGAAATTCCGATGCTTCGTTCAATTAATTCTACTACTTCTGTATCAACTTCTACAGGTGAAATACCTGCATTGTTATTAATTAGGCAGGTCTGACTATTCTCATCAAAAGTAGTAAGTAGTCTTTCTATACGCCTTATTTCTTCTATGGCAGTATTGATATGTGATTCTGCCTCTGTTTTAGTAGGGCTTACTACCGTTATGGTAAATTGATTACCCATCAGCCTTAGCGATTGTGAAAATTCCAGCATGGTGCCTGTTTCTTATTTGTGAGAGTCACAGATATTTTTGATTTCCTTTGTCCATTTTTCGACAGAAACTTCAGGTTTTCCAACCCATGACTTCAGCACTTTGCCATTTGAATCCAATAATAGAGTGAATGGAAAATTGCCTTGCTTGTTGTATTTTTCAGCAAGTGCTTCATTTTTTTTGATTTGTTCGGGAGAGAGTTGATTTTTCTTTTTTCTTGGAAAATCAGCATTAAGCAGAACAAGATTGTCCTTTGCCATAGACAGGAAGGAATCGTTTTCAAAATAGTCCCTTTTAGTAGCTACACAGGGCGCGCACCAGTCAGACCCTGAAAAATTGAGCAGGATTAGTTGTTTTTTTTCTTTGGCATCTTTTTGGGCGGTGTCAAAATCTGTTTCCCATTTTAAAGGAACAAATGCCAGCAAGAATAAGAAGGTGAAAAGTTTCATCGCTATACAGTTATTGTTATAGCAGATTAACGTAATAGTGTTCTGAAAATGTATTGCAGTTTCCTTAAGATTGGCTTAAGATTACCTTACGAAGTCTGAACACCAAAAGCATAGCCGACAAGCGCTGAAGCTACCATGGCAACCGTTCCCCAGATACAGATACGGGCCACCGATTTTAGTTTATTTGAACCGCCGGCTTTTGCAGCCAATGTTCCCGATAGGGCTAGAAAAATAATAGCAAATCCGTATTGCAAAAACACCATATACTTCAACGGGGCAAAAATTGCTACCAAAAGCGGCAATATTCCTCCGCAAATAAATGCCAGGGCAGAAGCCAATGCTGCCTGCATAGGCCTGGCCTGAGTAATTTCATTGATTCCAAGCTCATCACGGGCATGGCTTTCGAGTGCATTATGTGAGGTGAGTTGCAGGGCCACTTCTTTTGCGAGTTCAGGAGTAAGTCCGCGGGAAATATAAATTTGCGTGAGTTCTTCCAGTTCCGATTCAGGCGTTTCTTCCAATTCTTTCATTTCCCGTTTCAGGTCGGATTTTTCGATATCGCTTTGTGAGCTGACAGATACATATTCTCCCGCTGCCATAGAAAGCGCGCCTGCTACCACTCCGGCCAAAGCAGCCAGTATGATAGGTGACCTGGTTTCGGAAGCAGCAGCTATTCCAATAGCCAGGCTGGTGGTAGAGAGAATTCCGTCATTGGCTCCTAATACGGCAGCCCTAAGCCAGCCGCTACGGGTTATGTAATGTGTCTCATTTTGCATATTTCCCTTTTTAAATATAAATATAGCAAAGGTTTTGTTTGTTTGGTTAACCTGTCTGAAGATTCTCAAAAGAAACCTGACCTATTTCAATTGCCTCAATTTCTTTACGCAAGTTGTTCCACGGATGGGTATCAGTTCCTAAAGAAACAGAAAGAAATAACTTCTCATAATAATCAATTCCGGAAAGCAGGTTTTTTTGAAATGTTATCCATTTCTTAAATTGGGCTGGAGTTGCAGTGCTATGGTGTAGGGCTATTTCTTTTTTCAGATAATCAATATAAAGCCGTATTTCTTTTACAAACAAATTTGGACGGTTTGGAAAATCCATTACAGAATCATATCCGTAGATGTGGCGTAGCATGTCCTGTAATGAAACTTCTCTGTTAAAATAGGCCATGTTAGGTCCCGGACAAATAACAACGCCTTGTGCTTCACCTTTAACGGTAATACCATTTTCAAGATAGGAAGCATTGGCGAGTCCAACACAAAGACAGGCTTTTTCGGTAATATCAAACTTTGCCTGTTCATAAGCCATAGCCGTGAGTTCATGTTTTCTGCTTTCTAACGATTCCAGTTTATACGATTGGTATTTTAGTGAAGCCGTACAAATTCCCTTTTTATCTAGTTCTCTGTCCAATGCCAGGTATTTTTTAGGGCAGGAGCTTCCCGGTCGCCCTACTGTAATGCGATGCTGTTTTAGCTGCTCATTGCTTGTGCCGCGAATTGTATTAAAAGGAACGCCCAAAGGAGATATATGGCTCAGATAAAGGTCTTTTTCTTCTGCTTTCGCCAATAATAATCGGGTGTCATTATCTACAGAAGTAGCTTCAGAAACCAACAGGAAAGGCGAGCCCCAGCCTACAGAATCCATTCTATAATGATGTAATAAAAAATCATGTTCTTCAGCAGTACCTACGCCGCCCTGAGCTGTAATTTTTAAAGGAAGCGGATGGGATGGCGTGGGAAGTCCTTTTTGTTCTAGCGCTTTTGCCATCAACTCGTGTGATGTTTGGATGAGTTCTTTTCTTTTTGTTCTGAATTCTTCCAATATTGGACCTAAAAGAAAACCTTCGGTGGCAAAGGCGTGTCCTCCACAGTTCAGCCCCGATTCAATACGGTATTCAGAAACCCATAAGCCTTTCTTTGCCAGAAAATTGCCTTGTATCAATGCTGAACGGTAATCACTGACTTTCAATGTGATTTTCTTTTCGAGCTTTCCTTCTGTATCCGGAAAAAAACAATTGAAACTTTCAAGATAGCTATACAGTCTTGGATTCATACCTGCCGAAAATACTATTGAAGATTGAAGCTTACTGTTTGCAAATCCCCTCAAAGCGGCATGCGCATCATTAAAATCAATAGACAGGGCTTCTTTTTTATCATAATTTTCTCTGTCAACTTTAGTCATGATATTGACATCAATGGCTCCGGGTGTGAAATGTTTTTCAAGGAAACTTTTGATGCCATGTTTCAATTCGGAACCATTCTCCAAAAGCTCCTGTAAACTTCTTTTAAAATCGGATTGGTTCGGAAGCATACCCAGAAAACGTTCCAAAGCCGGGCGACTTTCAGAAAGTTCGCGTTTAAAAGCCTGAAACTTTTCCTTGACGACATGGTCCATCATATCCAGATAACTTTTAATGCGTTCGGCACGATAGTCATGGATTTTTTTTGTAATTTCCTGATAAGGCAAACAAAATTTCTTGCTGTAAAAAGCATTCATCTTTTCAATAAGTTCATCGTCTACAATAGAAACTACGGAAGAAATTCCATAATGAGCCACCCGAATTGGGCTATCAATTGTAAAAGAAAGTCCCATTACAGGAATATGAAAAGTATGTACAGAAGTATCAGGCGCCATAATGCATATTAATTTAAGATAGCTGCAAATATGAATAAACCAATTGTCGTAAAAGATGATAAATGTCAGTTTTGGAAAAGCAGATGAAAGGTCACAGCGACATATCCCATTTATTTTATTAATTTCGTAAGATAATGTGATTATCCGGTTTAGAAAATAATACTCTTTTTTTCTGGAACACACTAATATATGAGCTTCGAAAAATAACATACAACAAATGGAAACCGGTAAAGAAAACTTCCTACTGATAGGCATTCAACTTGATAACAAAACAACCAATAAAGATGGTCAGGCTGCCATAGACTGTGGCGGACTTTGGCATCAATTCGAGACGGAAAAGAGATACAGCCAGATAGAAGGTAAATTAGGTAATGAAATCTATGCTGTTTATTTTGACTATGATGGCGACCATACACAACCGTATTCCTATTTCATAGGCTGCAAAGTGGCAGAAGGCACAGCAGTTCCGCAAGGATTCAAAAGTCTGAAAATACCGGCACAAACCTATACTCAAAAAATAGCCAAAGGCGTCATGCCGGCCTGTATTGCAGAAGCATGGAGAGAAATCTGGAAAGAAGATGCCAATTTGAACAGGGCCTATCAATATGATTTTGAAATATATGATGAACGCTGTGCAGATTGGAACAATGCAGAAGTGGATATTTTTCTTTCCGTAAAAAAATAACCTAACGACCATCATTAAAAAATGGACGGTCCGTTTAAATATAAAATAGTAAAACCCGATTCGTCGATTGCCGGATATGTTGAAAGCTTTTGGGAAATCAGGACACCTTCCGGAGAACCCAAAAATATCATAGTATTGCCAGACGGGAGGATTGATATTATTTTTTCATATTCCGATACCGAACCATTTCGTGCCGTTCTTTTAGGGTTGGAAACGGAAGCTTCACAAACCCTGATGCAATCAGGAAGAACCATGTTTGCGGTTAGCCTTCGCCTTTTAGCGGTTGAATATCTTTTAGAAGCCAGCGTTTCATCTTTGCTTAATGGCGGACGTCTTCTTCCGGAAGGTTTCTGGAATATTGCCAAAGAAGACCTTTCCGATTTTGATGCTTTTTGCAACAAGCTAACCGGAAAAATACAAAGCCTTATTAAAACAGTACCCGATAACAGGAAACTCAGACTGTTTGACCAAATATACACTTCAAATGGTACGTTAACGGTGAAAGAACTTTCTGAAAAGGCCGGATGGAGCAGTCGCCAGATGAACCGTTATTTTAGCCATCAGTTTGGATTGCCGTTAAAAACCTATTGCAATATTTTGCGCTTCAGAGCTTCCTTTAAACATCTCAAGGAAGGGAAATTGTTTCCCGAACAGGATTTTGCAGACCAGGCCCATTTTATCCGTGATGTAAAAAAGTTCTCCGGTGTGCTTCCCAAAGAATTATCCCAAAATAAAAACGACCGATTTATACAATTTTCCACCTTGAATAAGAAATAGTTTTGCCTTGATAAAACTAAATCTTTAAAATCATGGTAGTTAAAAACAAAAAAATAGCAATTATTGGTGGTGGACCTGGAGGATTGACACTTGCCCGACTGTTGCAACAAAAAGGGGTTGATGTAACAGTGTATGAAAGAGATGCGGGAAGATTTGTAAGAGTACAGGGAGCCACGCTCGACCTTCATGACGATTCAGGCCTTAAAGCACTCAAAGAGGCCGGACTAATGGAAGCGTTTAAAAAATATTACAGACCTGGTGCCGACAAGATGCGTATTGCGGACCAATATGGTAACCTTGTTTACGACCAGCATAACGAACCTGATAAAAAGGCTGATTTTGGACACGAACACTTCCGCCCTGAAATAGACCGTGGTCCTTTGCGTGATTTGCTCCTTGATTCGTTACGACCGGAAACAATAGTATGGGATAGTCATATTACAGCATTAGAAAAGGAAAACGGTATCTGGAAGCTTGTTTTTCAAAATGGAAAAACAGAAACAGCAGACCTGGTTATCGGGGCAGATGGTGCCAATTCAAAAATACGTCCTTATCTTACAACTATCCGGCCCTTCTATTCCGGAATTACAGTCGTAGAAGGCAGTCTTTATGAGGCGGCGGAAAAAGCACCCCGCATCTATGAAATGGTTAAGGGTGGAAAAGTTTTTGCCTTTGGTAATCAAAAGTCACTTATTGTAAGCGCAAAAGGAGATGGAAGTCTCTCTTTTTATACAGGCTGTAAAACACAGGAAACTTGGGTACGCGATAGTGGTATTGATTTTAAGGATAGCCAATCAGTAGCAACCTGGTTTCGTACAGAATTTTCAGATTGGGATGAAATCTGGATGGAATTATTTGTAACAGAAGGCACTTCTTTTGTTCCGCGTCCGCAGTACTGTATGCCGTTAGACCAGACATGGAAAGCACGGGCAGACAGTACTCTGATTGGTGATGCGGCACATTTGATGCCACCCTATGCCGGAGAAGGCGTAAATATGGCAATGCTTGATGCCCTTGAACTCAGCAATTGTCTTACGGGAACAGATTTTTTAGATATTGAAGAAGCAATTGCCCATTATGAAAAGCAGATGCGTAAAAGAGCCTCCGAAATTGCAAAAATGACATTAGAACAAACCGAAGCCCTGCATTCTGAAAATGCAATCTCCCATATGTTGGAATTGTTTAAAGAATAAAAGGGAATAATGATAATGAAATGAAATACCAAAACGAGAACTTTTATATTCTTACCGGCGGTCCCGGTGTTGGCAAGACATCCGTTTTAAACGAACTGGAAAAAAGCGGTTATATGGTTATGCCAGAAACAGCACGTGCAATTATCAAAGAACAGATAGCAACTGGCGGAGAGGCATTACCATGGAAAAGCAAGGAGCTTTATATGCAGTTAATGGTAGAAGCTTCTGCTGAAAGCTACCGTGAGGCTATTTCTAAAAACAGTCTGCTTCCCGTTTTTTTTGATAGGGGAATTTTGGATGCAGTCTGCTATGCCCGAATGGTAGGTTTGGACCTGTCAAATGAAATACAGGAAATAGCAGAACATTATCAGTATAATACAAAAATATTCATCTTCCCGCCCTGGCAGAGTATCTACGAAACAGATGAGGAAAGAAAACAGGATTGGAAAGAAGCCGAAGCTACTTTTGAAGCCATGAAAAAGACCTATCAGGATTATGGCTATGAAATTATAGAAGTGCCAAAAGATACCGTTGAGAAGAGGAAGGAGTTCATAATAAATAGGATAAAACAGAATACATCTGATGAAGATTAAGTCAGAAGAATAAGCTTGAATTGGGAAAGGGATTTTAAATTGATGGATAACGATTGGAAAAGAGTGGGTTCAATCAAGCGTTATTTTTTATAACTTCGTCTTTATAGTCTGAAGAAAATGGAAAAAGTAACTATCGCCCAAAAGCTTTCTTTATTTAACGATTACTGGAACCCAAGAATTGTTGGAGAATTGAACGGGCAACATGTCAAACTGGTAAAATTTCAGGGTGAATTTGTATGGCATAAACACGACAATGAAGACGAAATGTTTTTGGTTGTCAAAGGCCAATTCAACATGGAATTTCGGGATAAGACCGTTGAACTCAAAGAGAACGAATTTTTGATTGTACCACGCGGAGTTGAACACAGGCCTGTAGCGCCACAGGAAGTATCTGTTTTGCTGTTTGAACCTGCATCGACACTTAATACAGGCGATGCAGAAAAAAGCGACCTTACAAAACGAACCCTGGATACGATTTAGCACAATGGAAAACAAAAGAGAAACCCAATTAATGGAAATCATGGATTGGGCGACATCGAATGATGACATCAGGGCGGTGCTACTAACAAGTTCGCTTGTTAATCCCTATGCTCCGGTAGACCAGTTTAGCGATTTGGATATTGAGTTTGTCGTGAGTAACCTGCAACAGTTCTTGTCAGATGATAGTTGGGTAGAGAATTTCGGCAAAAAAATAGCCATGATTGTAGAAAACGAAGAAGCATTTGAAGGCAAACACGCCATGCGCATGGTTTTTTATGAAGATTATACCAAAGTGGACTATAAAATCTATTCCGTAGATAAATTTCTCGAAGAAGTAAACAATGAAGAATTGCAGGAAGATTGGGATGTAGGCTATAAGGTACTGCTGGACAAAGACGACATTACAAAAAACATGAAGCCGCCAACCTATAATGCGGTTATGGTTAAAAAACCTACAAAACAGGAGTTTACAACCCTATTTAATGATTTTTGGTGGGACATGACCTATGTGGCGAAATGCCTGTGGCGCGATGATCTTTTTTATGCCAAATTCATGCTTGAAGACAATATGAGAACGCAATACTTCCAGAAAATGGTAGAATGGCATATAGGGCTGGAGCACAACTGGAATGTATCAACCAATAAAAAAGGGAGATTGTTTAAAAAATACCTTTCTCCCAAAATGTGGAAAAAGATAGAAGCCACTTTTTCCGGCAGTGACATACAGGACAATTGGCGTGCCTTGTTTGCCTATGCAGATATAGGTACAGAACTGGGAACCGCAATGTCTCAAAACTGGGCTATGCATATCCTGCAGAACTTGATTCTAAAATCAGAAACTATCTGAATCACGTAAAATCAATGGAAGGTAAGGATAGCTAACGACTGCAAACATCAACGGAATCATTAACCTGAAAAATAATGTTATGAAAAATCTGAAATTACTATGGAGTGCCGTTTTCTTATTCTATGGGTTGGCCTCTCAGGCGGCAAAGGTAGACACGCTTGCAATTCCTAGTGTTGCCATGAACAAAACCTATAATGCGGCAGTTGTCCTTCCTAATTCATATGCAAAAAGCAAGACGAAATATCCGGTTGTATATTTGCTGCATGGTGCTTACGGACATTTCAGAGACTGGCTAAATGCTACATCAAAAAACAGTACGGTTAAGAATTTGGCAGACCAGTATGATATTATCATTGTCATGCCGGAAGGCGAAACATTTAGCTTCTATCTGGACAGTCCTGTCAATAAAGGCAGCCAGTTCGAAACCTATATTACTAAAGAAGTCGTACAGAAAATAGACCAGACCTACAGGACAATCAATGAGAAGAAAGGCCGGGTTATTACCGGATTGTCAATGGGAGGACATGGCGCGTTGTATTTGTCAGCCAAACACCCGGACATATATGCGGCAGCCGGAAGTATGAGCGGAGCTGTTGACATGGGAACCATGAAAAATATGGGAATCGATACACCGGAGAGAATTGACCAATTGATGGAACCTGTTTTTGGGTCTCAGGGAGCACCTCAGGAAGTATATGCCGCACATGCAGTGTTGAATATGATAGATAAAATGAAAGCAAACGGTCTGCCTCTTATTATTGACTGTGGTGTTGATGATTTTCTGATTGGGCCTAATAGGGAATTACACAGGAGATTGGTTTACAGTAAGGTGCCGCATGATTATACAGAACGGCCGGGTGCCCATACGTGGGAATACTGGGAAAATTCCTTACCTTATCATATGTTGTTTTTTTCCAAAATATTTAAAGTAAACAACGCAACAGCCCAATAAGCCTTAATAATAAAGAAATAACAGTTTCTTAAAAAACAAAATAAAAAGTTTTTTAGAGCGTTCTTTGTAGTATGCTATCAAAAACAAGCATGCCCTGATAATGAAATTTTTACAAGCACTATTTATTCTATTTGCAGTCAATGCAACCGCACAATCAGAATTAGGAATTGGAATTGCAACTATAAAATATACAGGCAACTCTGTTTTGAATTTGTATGCAGCCGCTTATGATAAAGAACCAAAACAGATTATCCAGTTTTACCAGGACGAAGTAACAGGAAGCCCTGACATACGCGATATTGAGTCAGTTGAAAAATGGCTGAAACCGGAAGGTTTCTTTTTGGACTATGACCAATTGGTTTTCCGATGCAAATCAGAAGAACGTTTTTGGATTGAGGTAATCGTAAATAACGAAACCGGTGAGTCTTACTGGATAAGAAAGACAAAATCGGTTGATTTGGATACCTGGGAAGGTTTTCTGAAAAATGCATTTATGATTTCCCGAAATTCTTTCCCGCAAGAAATCAAAGCACAACCTAATGATTCAGCCAGAACAATTCCTTTTGATGGCGAAGATTGCTTTCAGGTCAAGTCAATGAAAGGCGACTGGATTCAGATTTTTACGGGCTCGCATTGTGATGATGACGGAAATCCGATAAAATCAGGATGGATTCGTTGGAAACAAGAAAATGAGATATTAATTGATTACTTTTTGACATCTTAGAAAGAGGGGCTAAGTTGCTAAGGTTCCAAGATGCTAAGTTTAGAAACCTTACATCGAAATGTGTTATACCCTAACTTAGCGTCTTTGCGTGAAAACAGCTGCTCGCAAAGACGCAGAGATACAAAATTCATCAAATAGAAGACTTCCTAACAGAAGTCTTTTTTTGTTAAAACACCTAAAAACTGAACATTTCTATAATTCAAATAACGTAATTTGCAGGAAAAGAAATCAGCAGATATTATTATGGTAAAGAAGCTAAAAGAAGAAATCCTCCTAAAGGACGCTTCAATAAAGAAGGTACAATTTGATAAATATTGGTTTTATGACCTGAAGGATGTTGCCGATTATTTAAATGAAGACCTTTCTGAAGTAGAATATATTCACCTGCCTTTTGTTGTAGATGAGGTAAAAATCAGTACCAAATGTGCAACATTGGAAGATATTGAACGTGCCAGGGCTGCCAAAGGAAAAACGATTTAATTGGGTAGTATGAAAACGATTTGCAGCTGGCTGTTTTTTTTGAATCTTTTTTTTATGGCTGATATGGCAGCGCAAATTGCAGGTTGTACAGACCCGTTATCTAAAAATTACAATCCGGAAGCAACAATAAACGACGGGAGTTGCCAATATAAAAGAGCAGCAATTCGACCTGAATTTTCAAAAAAGCTGGATGAAAAATTACACGAAACTTCGGGATTGATTTTTTGGAATCGAAAATTATGGACACATAATGATGATAAAGACACGGTTATTTATGGAATCGATACCATTTCGGGAAGTATACAGGAAAGTTATGAACTAAAAAAAGTAGTCAATAAAGATTGGGAAGAAATATCCCAGGACAGTAGTTATCTGTATATAGGCGATTTTGGCAACAATGTGGCCGGTAACAGAACGGACCTTCATATTTTAAGAATTGAAAAGAAATCCCTTGCCTTAAACCCTGTCATAGATACTATCTCTTTCCGTTATTCAGACCAGGCCAATCCCCTCATACCATCAAAAGCCAACCAAACCGATTATGACGGTGAGGCCATGGTAGTTTCAAAAGACAGTATTTATATTTTTACCAAACAATGGACATCCAAAAAAACGGCCCTCTATTCGTTGCCTAAAACTCCGGGAAATCACGTTGCCCAACTAAAAACGGTACATGACATTCGCGGATTAGTTACGGGTGCGGTATTTTTAGAAGCAGAAAGTACCATTGTTTTGTGCGGCTACTCAAAACACCTCAAGCCCTTTTTATATCTCCTGTATGATTTTCACGGAACCGATTTTTTTACCGGAAATAAAAGAAGAATTAAACTGCGATTGCCTTTTCATCAGATTGAAGGTATTGCTACACAAGACGGATTCCATTATTATTTAACGAATGAAAATTTTTCGAGAAAGCCATTTATCAATAAAACGCAGAAATTGCATAAAGTAGATTTGAGTCGTTTTTTAAGAGTTTATTTGGAGACGAAAAGAAAAAATAATTTTAATAAAGAATAATTTTGTTAAAATTATTTTTAAATAACTGTTTTAAATTCAGTAAATTAGTAAATATTTGCCGTGAAAAGACATCTAGATAATAAGGGAAAAAGTATTAAAATTCTCTAAAAACTTTTTTTTGGCTTTATTTTTGGAATACATTTATAAACAAATAAAAAATAATATTATGAAAAGAATACTTTTACTTTTAGCTATTGTCGGAATGACGGCATTACAAGGTTGTAGCAATGATGACGACCGCGTTGATAACGATACTATTGCGGAAGTTTTTGAAATTAATCAGAATACTAATTTCAATTCTTTAAACAATTATAGAATAAGTTATACGCTAAATCCACCCATTTATAATTCCGATATGATTTTGATTTATCGACTTGATGGACAAGATGCCGGCCAGGACGTATGGGTACCGCTTCCAAAAACTTATTATTTTAATGGAGGCGATGAATTAGATTATAGCTTCGATTTTTCAACAAGAGAGATTTTTATCTATTTAGGTTTTACAAATTCAGCAGTGCTTTTGCCTGAATTTACTCAAAATCAAGTATTCCGTGTGGTAATTATTCCAGGGTTCTTGTCTAATAAGCCTGCAAAATCTTCTGATAAAGGAATTGCAACTCCAGCTTCAATAGATTATAATGATTACTATGCAGTAATGAGGGCATACGGTTTAAATGATAGTAATATAAAAACTCTAAAGCCTTCAAAATAATTTAAAAGAGACTTCGGTCTCTTTTTTTTTTGACAAAAGGTAAATCTTACAAATCTATCAAAGAATTCCACAACATTAGTTACGTAGATTGTCGTCAGTTTTGTATCGTATTACATAAATAAATAGAAATGCGATATTAAATAATTTTATAGCAAATACAATTATGGGACATGACCACGAACACAATCATTCTGGTAGCGCGAATAAAAAAACCTTAATCATTAGCCTTGTTATTATTACGGCTTATATGGTTATAGAGGTTATAGGCGGATTGATTACAAACAGCCTGGCTCTGCTGGCAGATGCCGGGCATATGCTGAGTGATGCCATATCACTTTTTATAGCCTTGATGGCTTTTACATTCAGTAGCAAAATAGCTGATTATAGCAAAACGTATGGTTACAAACGATTTGAAATATTAGCTGCTGTCATCAATGGAGCAACACTCATACTGATTTCAGTCTATATTATTTATGAAGCTATTGAACGTTTTCAAAAGCCACCGGAGATTACTTCCGGCGGAATGCTAATCATCGCTGCTATAGGTCTGGCCGTAAATGTGCTTGTAGCCTGGATAATGATGCGTGGTGCAGATGTCAAGGAAAATTTGAACATGAGAGGGGCATATCTGCACGTGATAAGTGATATGCTTGGTTCGGTAGGCGCCATCATCGCGGCTTTGCTTATTATGTTTTTTGATTGGGTCTGGGCAGATGCATTTGCAAGTGTCATTGTTTCTGTGTTGGTATTGCGTAGCGGCTATTTGGTTACGAAATCATCGGTACATGTGTTGATGGAAGGCACACCAGATAATGTTGAAGTTGAAAAAGTAACACAAAAAATATTGGAAACTGAAGGTATTATCAGTATCCACGACCTGCATATCTGGACGATTACAAGCGGACTAAACGCGTTGACCTGCCACGCGGTAGTTGATGAAAAAATGACAATTGAAGCAGGAGAGATTATGCTTCGTAAAATAGAACACGATTTGGAGCACTTAAAAATACATCACGTAACTATCCAGTTGGAAACGCCGGCACACTTGCATGATGCTTCGGTATTGTGTACTACAAAGGCAGAGGTAATTGCCCACGACCATAATCATTAATTTACTGCAAACCTCACTAAATAATTTATAATTATACCAGCATAGCTCTATTGTGCTGAATGGTTTTTAAAGATTAAAACCAAAAATAACATCATTAAAGGTTGTGGTATTGTTGTACTACAGCCTTTTGTTTTTTATCTAATCAGTAAACATCATAAAACAAATAAGAAATAACACAATAGCAGCAAGAAGGCAAGTACTGAATTTTGTACCCTAAGTTTTATGTATATGAAAACAACAGCTAAATGGAGTAATGTATATCTGCTGTTTATAGCACAGGCATTGTTCCAGACAGCCTCCATTCTGGTCATCACACTGTCTGGCGTGGTAGGGTTGGCTATGGCACCTGATAAAAATCTGGCTACATTACCAATAGCTATGATTACGGTAGGTACGGCAATGATGATGATTCCTGCCTCTATGCTTATCAGAAAAGCAGGCCAGCGTAATGCCTTTATGGTTGGTACGCTGATTGGAGTACTGGCCGGATTAGTCTCCTGGTATGGTATTATTCAGAATTCATTCTGGATATTTTCTATAGGTAATATGCTAATAGGAGCTTATCAGGGATTTTCACAATATTATCGTTTTGCTGCGGCTGATGCTGTTCCGGAAAAAGCGAAGAGCAAAGCCATTTCTTTGGTAATTGCGGGAGGTATTGTTGCTGCTTTTTCCGGGCCTAATCTGGCAAAATTCACACAGCATTTAGGTAAGGTGCCTTATGCTTATTCTTACTTTTCTATCGTCTTGCTGAGCATACTGGCATTTGGTATTGTATCGCTGCTAAAACTGGATAAGACCTCATTGCAAAAAAATGATAAAAACAATACAGATAAGGGCCGTTCTTTAAAGAAAATCATTAAAAACAGAGATACTATTCTTGCATTACTGGCTTCGTCTACCGCATTTGCTGTAATGGGGATGTCTATGACCGTTACACCCATAGCAATGTATGGTTTTGGACATTCTGCGGAGAGTTCGGCTACAGTTATTCAGTGGCACGTATTGGGAATGTTTCTACCTTCATTCTTTACCGGACTGCTCATCCAGAAATTCGGGACTTACCGTATTATTATTTCGGGTCTGTTTATTATGTTTCTCTATATTATTATTGCGCTTAGCGGAACAGGCACCGGAAATTTTGTTGCAGCGTTATTTGTTGTAGGCCTGGGCTGGAACTTCCTGTTTATTGGCGGTTCATCCTTACTGACTAAAGTCTATCGCTTAGAAGAGAAAGAGAAAACTCAGGCTTTCCACGATTTTACCGTTTTTGCTGTAATCAGTATTGCCAGTTTCTTTGCCGGAAATCTTTTCAATCATTGGGGATGGAAAGGTGTAAATATAGTATTGATACCGATGTTAGTCATTACTTTGATAGCAGCCCTGAGAATTACCTGGTATCAGGGCAAATCTGTCCGGTAATCTGTAAATGTCGCAAATTAAATCATGAAAATCGCAATGCTGCTACGCCTTCAACTGTTGAAATTTGTAAGACAGATTACAAGATTATAAATACATCCATTTCTTGAAAATAATACCAACAGTTACGACTTGCAGAGAAATGGAATAAAGACATCATTTAAAAGTTTAGCAATGAAAAAATACATACTCTCATTAGGAATGGCAGCCGTTTTGTTTTATACAAATTCAATATCAGCCCAACAATGGAGCATCGGAGCCCGTGGTGGACTTTCAATACCTAACTTAACGGCAGGTAGTGGTTCAGCGAATAATTCACTAAGTAAAGGATACAGTTCCCGTTTGGGAGCTGGATTTGGTGTTTTTGCGGAATACCAGACAAGCAAACTTTTTTCTATTCAAATAATGATAGAATATTCACAACAAGGTGGGAAGAAAAATGGTTTTCAGGCATTTCCGGTTCCGGCACAAATGGCTCCTTTATTTGGTAGCCAGGCTCCTCCTTATTTATATGCTGATTTTAACAGTACAGCTAAATTTGATTATTTGATGTTACCGGTTTTAGCCAAATTTGGTTGGGATTTGGGGCCTAAAAAGAAGTGGAGGATTTATGCAGGTGTCGGTCCATTTGCGGGACTGTTGTTAAGAGGAAAACAAGTTACTGAAGGAACAAGCCAAATATATCTTGATGAAGCGAGGACAACCCCTGTTCCTTTAAATCCAGCCAATCCTTCTCAAGGACTTTTGACTTTATCCTTTGACAATACTAAAAATATTAAGGATAGGCTCCGTCAATTCAATTTCGGATTGGAAGGAAATGTCGGGATAGGTTATAAAATAAAGCGTAGTACTATTTTTCTGGAAGGAGGAGGCAATTATGGTTTTATTGATATACAGAAAGGAACTGCCAATGGGAAAAACAAATCGGGGGCTGCCACTGTTATGATTGGCTATGCCTACAGCCTGTAACTATAAACCTATCTGATTAATTTTTTTAATAACCTGATGCAGGTTAAGAGTTTTTGTGTTAATTGGTTTGGGGGCTGTGAGAGAGAGGTAGGTAGATAGGAAGTGATTTAGGTGATAAAAAGCATTCCTTCTTTTCCTTGTATAAGGTAATTTTATTCTGCGGTAACTACCTGAATAATTGGGATAAAGTAATACCTGCCTCCTTCTTTCAGCTTTTTTAATCCTGGTTCCTTAAATCTGAGTCAGGTTAAGTAAATTTCTATATAATACAAAACAAATAGAGCAAACTGCAAAGATCAACACAGGTGACAAATTTCCCAAATTATAAATTCAACTCTAAATGTGAGAATGTTCAGTGAGCATCACTATTTTATCATAATAAATCTAATGATGAAAGAACAAAGTATCCAAGATAAAAAGGGAATATTGATGATTCCTGACATTTCAGGGTTTACGGATTTCGTTATCAATTCAGACATGTCAGTAGGTAAATATATTACAGAAAACCTTATCAAATCAATAATAAAAAGTAACATCCTCTGCTTTGAAATCTCTGAAGTAGAAGGTGATGCTGTACTCTTTTACAAGTATCGTAACCTACCCACATTTCAGGAAACATTGATACAGATAGAGCAAACATACAGTGAGTTTCAAAAGGAATTGCGACGCCTGTCAAAGAAACTGGCGCTTGAGATTCCGCTTTCGCTAAAAACCATTGTGCACTATGGAGAATTTACTAAGTACAGAATAGGTAAGTTTGAGAAACTCTATGGGACAACTGTGGTAGAAGCGCACAAGATGTTGAAGAACCGTATTGCGCAATATCCTCCCTATGCACTATTTTCAGACACTTTTGTGAGAGCCAATTTTGACCAGCCTGAAAGATCAACGGTGCAATATGATGCTTGCGAAGATTGTAAGTATCTTCCGGAAATAGGCTACATACACTATCTGTAACAGTAAATATCACAAATCAAATAAGAAAAATTGTAAACAAGACGGAACAGAATCGACTGAAATTTGTAATATCTAAAACAGCAGAGTGGAATAGGATTGAAAATTATCAGTTTGGAATCTTGCCTTTAAGATACTGTTAGTCATTAAAAATTAGAAGTTTCCGATCCGGACTTGTATCGATCCTCTTATTCAGCCTTTAAAATTATAACAATATGAAAAAATTAATGTTGGTACTGGTAGTACTATTTTTTGGATTTCCAGCATTTGCCCAGAATACGGCTAATCTTTTAAACAACTACATGAATGTAAAAAATGCATTGGTAAACGGTGACAGTAAAGCTGCCTCTGAAGCTACTGCTTCGTTGTATGAATCTATCAAAAAAGAAGATGGTTTTAACCAGAAACAAGAACTGCTGCAGGCTGCAGAAAAGCTCAACAAGGCAGGAAATATTGAAAAGCAAAGAGCAGAACTGAACAATGTGTCTGTCATTCTCTGGAAGTTGGTAGAAAATGATAAAAAGCTGGACCAGACCGTTTATTACCAATACTGTCCTATGAAAAAAACTTACTGGTTAAGCAAGGACAAAGAAATAAAAAACCCTTATTACGGCTCTTCAATGCTTACCTGTGGAAAAGTAACCTCAACTAAACAATAAAACTGTATTATGAAAAACTTTAGGATAATTATCGTTCTTTTTTTTGCCATTCTAAATGTTGCCTGCGCGCAGAATAGCAAGTCACAAAATGTTTCAACAGAAAATAGGGATCATAGCCATAGCGACGGAAAAGCCAATGGGGTTGCCTATCAAAAAGGTGATGTGGTACCGCATAATGAAGTATGCATGGTCAATGATGCCTATATGGGTAAAAAGCAGATTGAGGTAGAATATGAGGGAAAGAAATACTATGGCTGCTGTGAAATGTGTGAGAAAAGAATTCCAAAAGAAAAAGAGGTGAGGATGGCTGTTGATCCTGTTTCCAAAAAACAGGTAGATAAAGCCAAAGCGGTGATAGCCATCACAGGCGACAATAGTGAGGTGTCTTACTTTGAGAACAATAAAAACTATAAAACCTTCTTTAAACAAAAATAAGATATGAAACATCGAATCCTATCTATCCTTGTCTTTACTACTGTTGTTCTCATTATCTTTTCCTGCAAACAGACTCCGGATAAAAGCAATGAAAAACAAGAGGAAAAGGCTCCTGCGGCACACGGACAGGAAACCGGGGAAGCAGGAAATAACACAACTGCTCCGCAAAATTTCTCTATTGAAACAATAGTTAAAGATTATCTGGCTTTAAAAAATGCGCTTACAATAGATGATGGCAAAGCGGCGGCCGAAGCAGGCAAACAGCTCTTTGGTTCTCTGAATGCTGTGGATATGAAAACAATCCCCGGAGATAAACTCAGGGACTATACAGAAATTGCAGATAATGCCAAAGAAAATGCAGAACATATAAGTGTTAGTGCCGAAAAGATAGGTCATCAACGGGAGCATTTCGCTTCATTAAGCAAAGATGTTGCAGATCTGATTGAATTATTTGGTATGAAACAAAAGCTGTATGTGGATCATTGTCCAATGTTCAATGATGGTAAAGGAGCTATTTGGATCAGCGAAACAAAAGAAATTAAAAATCCATACTACGGCAGTAAGATGATTACCTGCGGGTCTGTAAAAAAAGAGTATTGAAATGAAAAAGGTAATTAAAAAAATTCTGGTCATAATACTCTTTGTTTTTTTAGTGATACAGTTTTTTCAACCTGCTCTCAATACAGATGATGGTAGGGTTTATACTACCGATTTTACTCACACTTATAAAATGCCTGCTGAAATAAGCACAATGCTCAAGGCCTCCTGCTATGACTGCCATAGTAATAATACCAATTATGTATGGTATGACTATGTACAACCGGGCAGATGGCTCGTAGAGAAACACATCAGACAGGCTAAAAATGAATTGAATTTTAATGAATGGGGCAATTACTCAGCCCGTAAACAGGAACGTCTGTTACATTCAATGGCAGAGCAGGTTGAAACCGGGCAAATGCCGCTCCGTTCTTATACTTTACTGCACAAGAATGCGGTACTTAGTAAAGATCAGATTGAAGTTTTGACAAAATGGCTGAAAGAACAGCCGTAAATCTCAATAAAAAATTAAAAAATGAATAGACTCATCCATATGTTTAAAAGGTTATTGCCGGCAATTTTCATATTATTTTGTGCGCAGTCGCTTTTTGCACAAAAGGTAGTGCGGTATGAACTGGTACTCAAAGACACTCTTGTCAACTTTGCCGGTAAACAGAAGAGAGCCATTGCGGCTAACGGACAAATCCCAATGCCCACTCTTGAATTTACAGAAGGCGATACGGCTGAAATTGTTGTACATAATCAACTGAGAGAGGGCACAGCACTTCACTGGCATGGCCTGTTTCTGCCCAATAAAGAAGATGGTATTCCTTATTTAACTCAGAAGCCTATTAAACCCGGAACATCATTTACATATCGTTTTCCTATTATTCAGAATGGTACACACTGGTATCATTCACATGAAGGTTTGCAGGAGCAGATAGGAATGTATGGTAATTTCGTAATGTATAAAAGAGCAGATGATAAAACATTCCGTAAAGGTATTGACGATTTGCCTTCAGTGCCTATTGTGTTAAGTGAATGGACGAATCTTAGTCCGGACAATGTACATCGTATGCTGCATTCAGCTACTGACTGGTTTGCCATAAGAAAAGGAGCCACGCAAAGTTATGCTGAGGCTATCAGAAGCGGACATTTCAAAACCAAAATCAAAAACGAATGGAAGCGTATGTTGGCAATGGACGTAAGCGACGTGTATTATGAGAAGGTATTGATGAATGGCAGAAATAGTACGGAACTGAAGAGTATTGATGGCAAACCGTTAAAAGCAGGTGACAAGGTGCGGCTGCGCATTGCCAATGGTGGTGCATCTTCTTATTTCTGGCTGCGTTATGCAGGTGGTAAAATGAGTGTTGTTGCCAGTGATGGTAATGATGTCACCCCTGTTGAGGTAGACAGGCTCATCATTGCCGTATCGGAAACCTATGACGTGGTGGTCACTATTCCCGAGGATGGTAAGGCTTTTGAATTTATAGCGACTACCGAAGACCGTACGCAGTCCTCAAGCTATTTCATTGGTAACGGTGAAAAACAGTATGCAGGTGCATTGCCCCGTCTGAAATACTTCGAAGGAATGAAGATGATGAATGATATGATGAAAATGAATGGAGACCTGGATGATATGGGAATGAACATGTCCCTGCAACAGATGGATATGAACGTAGTAATGTATCCGGAAATTACGGGTGAGGAAAAGAAAAAAGATAAATCTGCAAAAAATAAAACAGTAGAAGCAGATCACAGCAAACATAACATGCCGGATAACGAAAATAAACAGAATGCCGGAGCAGGTGAGCATGAAATGAATACAGATGAAAATCCTGACCGTTATAATGCCAACGCATTGAGCGATATTGTGACTCTAAACTACAGTATGCTCGAGTCGCCTCACAGTACGGAACTTCCTGAAAATGCTCCGGTAAAAGAATTGAAATTTACCCTTACGGGAAATATGAACCGTTATGTTTGGAGTATGGATAATCGGATATTGGCCGAAACAGATAAAATTCTCGTCAAAAAAGGCGAAATATTGCGGATTACGATTTATAACAATTCAATGATGCGGCACCCGATGCACCTGCATGGTTTCGATTTCAGGATTATTAATGGCAAAGGTGAAAAAGCACCTTTGAAAAATGTGTTGGACATTCTGCCGATGGAAACCGACACCATAGAGTTTATGGCTAATGAAGAAGGAGATTGGTTTTTCCATTGTCACATCCTTTACCATATGATGTCGGGTATGAACAGGGTCTTTGCCGTAGATGATTATCAAAATCCGTATTTGCCGGATAAAGCAAAAGCTTACCGCAAGTTGCAACGCGATCATAATATGCCACATTTAATGGCTGAAAATGATTTTGCTTCTAATGGTAATGATGGGTCGGCAATGTTACAGAATGCAAGATGGAGTCTTGGATCAGAATGGCGTTTGGGTTACAATGATATGCATGGTTACGAAATAGAAACGCATTTGGGAAGATACATAGGTAAGATGCAATGGCTGATGCCTTTTATAGGTTTCGACTGGCGTTACCGTAAAATGGGAATAGATGAGCATGAAAAAAACATATTTGGTCAGGTTAATAAAAAAGACAACAGAAGTGCTGTAAGTTTAGGAGTAATGTATACCCTGCCTATGCTGGTCAACTTCCAGGCAGAAGTTTATCACGATGGCATTGTACGCCTCCAGCTCATGCGGGAGGATATTCCCATTGCCAAGAGGTTGAGGGCGGGCTTTATGGTAAACTCCGATTTAGAGTTTATGGGAGACCTGCGATATATTTTTACGAGAAACCTTGGCATCCGCACACATTATGATAGTGATATGGGTTTTGGTGTAGGTTTATTTCTGAATTATTAGCAAATACTACTTTAAGCAATATTTCTTGCCAACATAAAAAGATAATAATACAAAGATTTTAAGGTCTGTGAGTGTAGATTGCTTTCAGTTTGATTAATTTTTAGGTTGAAAAGTCCCGCTCAAAGCGGGACTTTTTGTGAATTAATAATTAACTCTTAAGAAGCAAAAGTTTTGTTGCTTTTAGTTTTTTACGGAAGTATATGGTATTCGGATTTCCAAAATAGCGCGCAATGGTCAGCCTTGCCATAAGATAGCTTAAGGTTGATTCGGCTCCCTGGTTCAGGTTGACATTGGTTTCTTCCAGTCCGTCAAAACAACCCCCCGTACATGGATTATAGATAATCTGTTTCAGGTGGTTATTACCCAGAAACCAGTTGAAAGCTATTTCCATCTTGTTGAGGTATTCCTCATCTTTAAAAATATCATGGAATTTTCGAAGTGCTAATATGGTATACGCCACGTCAATAGGCTGCTCCCCGTAACTGTGTTTTTCCTGTCCTTTAAAATGCCAGGTTTTGTTAGAGATAACTTTGATTTGGTTTTCCGAAAATGTATTTCCTAAAAGGAAGTCGAAAGAATCTTTAGCAATTTCACGGTATTCCTCATTATCGGTTACAGCATAAGCGCAGAGCAACGCTTCCGGAAGCACGCTATTGGCATAGGTCAGGTAGCTTTCAAACCATTTCCAGTTTTCAGAACTTTCGTGTTTATACATCTGTACGAGCCTGTCTGCAAATATTTCAATGTAAATTTTATAATCAAGATCTTTAATATGTCGGTTGAAATAATAAAGTCCTTTTATAATAAATGCCATCGCTCTTGTAGAATGCATCTTTTCAGTTTGCGGCATGGCTTTTCGGAATAAAGTTTCTGCCTTTTTGGTGAAATTTGAAGGCAGTATAGGAGCCAGTGAAATCAGATACCCCAAGGCCCATATAGCACGGCCGGAACTGTCTTCCAGATTTACGCTGTTATTTTGTGGTGTAAAATTATGGTCGATATCCACATAATTTTTGAACTTGCCATCTTCACTCAGGCAAAAAGAAATAAAATTCAGATAAATACTGATGTATTTTAAATCTTCAATATCACGGGTCAGCTTATAATCCTGACAAAGGGCAATAAGCGCGCGTGCGTTATCATCCAGCGTGTAGCCGGAATTAGGATCCGGGCGGTTGAGTTTGGAAAACTGCAGTATTCCGAATTCAGTCGTCATCTTTTTGATATGGTCCAGATTCAGTTTCGGATTCCTGTAATGCAGTTCTATTTTTCCTCCGGATACTTTTTGGAATAAGATAGCGTGCGCAACGGCAGAATTTTCCCATGCGGTGTGCATAATCTTGTGAAGTCCGTTCAATATCATATTTTTTCGAAGACCAATATCATAAATCAATTGGTTGACGGCTTCGGCCAATTGTTTGGAGTTTCCAAAATCAAAAGTAAGTCCCGAGCCATTTTGAAGCATTTCTTTGGCATGGGGAATTGGAGTTGAAACAATGGCACATCCGCAACTCATGGCATAAGAAAAAGTACCGCTTACAGCCTGATTTGGGTCTTTCGAGGTGAAAAGGTAGATATCCGTCAATTGAAGATAGTCCAGCAATTCCTCCAGAGGAAGGTATTTGTTTACAAACTGAACGTGGTTTTCAAGTTTCAGTTCTTTGATTTTTTCTTTAAGCGAATCGCGATAGGATTCGCCTTCATTAACAACGATACCCGGATGGGTTTTCCCTATAATAAGGAAAAGAACATCAGGACTCTTGTCAACAATGTTGGGCAAGGCTTCTAAAGTAGTTTCGATGCTTTTTCCGGAGCTTAATAAACCAAACGTTGAAAGTATTTTTTTCCCCTTAACCCCATATTTAGCCTTTAATGCATTTTTATCATTGTGGGGTACTAAATGGGTACCATGTGGAATCACAGAGATTTTTTCAGAAACTACCGTATAATCTTCTAAAAGGATAGCCTCAGAATTTTTGGTCATTACGATAATCGAATCTGCCCGGTCAAGAATCTGCTGTACTTTTTGTTTAAATGCCTCATCCGGTCTTGGTAAGACCGTGTGGAAAACGACAGCCAAAGGTTTTTTGATTTCAGTGAGAAACAAATTAAAACTTTCATGATCGCGGAAAAGCCCGAATTCATGTTGAATTACCACAACCTTAATAGTAGGATCGTTGTTGATTGTTGCTGCAATGGCCTTAAAAGAAGAAGGATCTGAAGTGTTTAAAGTATATTTTACTTCCTCATCAGAATAGTGATGTCTTTCATGATCGTTTTCCAGGGCGCAAACAGTCAAAGAAAATGAACTTACATACTGATTGTTCAGTGCTTTCATCAGATCCTGTGAATAGGTAGCAATACCACATTCTCTTGGCGGATATGAAGTGATAAACAGAATTTCAGGTAATAGCTCTTCGTCCGTAAGTGTATTAGCACGTGAAGGGAAGGCAGGAGCCTCTGGATTTAAATCAGTTAATATTGAGCTGTGTGGTAGGTTTTTCATGTGTTATTCAGTTTTTGGCAGTTTGACGATTCTGAAATCAGTTAAAAATAATTATGATGTAATACGATTAGCCCATTCGTTGGCTCTATCTTTTGCTTTATTGGCTAAATTTTCACCTTCTTCCAAAGCATCATTGAATTCTCTTTTTGCTTTTCGTTGAAGGTCATTCAGTTTGCTTTTGAAATTATCCCGCGCTTCTCTGGCTTTTTCTGAAAATTTATCTTTTTTGGATTTCTTTTTTGCGACTATAAGTCCTACAATGGCTAAAGCAGCAACTCCAGCTGCAATCCCGATAACTAATTTTTTTGAGCTCATGATTAATCTTTTTTGAGTTACTATTTTTTTCTTTCTTCTAAAATTAATTATAATGAATGGAAAAGTGTATTTCTGTTATGGAATGTTTAACATAATTAACAAATCATTGATTTATGTGTATTTATTTGTAGGATTTTTCATTTTTAATGAATATTATATAGTTTTTAGATTAAGTTATAAGATTTGGCAGGTGAAATACATATTGTAAAAAGGTATGAAGATTTGTTTTCTTTGTTTTGCTTGTTTTTTAAGGGGTGGTTAGGGTATATTTTTATTTTTATTATTTTATACCCTAAAAAAATAGGGGTATAAATTATTTTTTTATTCAAAAATTATATCTTTGCATCAAATTAGTCAAATCTAAAACAATTTATATGTCGACATTTCGTTTTCAAGCATTAGCGCAGACAGCCGGAAGAAAGCCTGTCAAATTTGAGGAATTGGAGAAAAAATCTGCAATTTTTGGTAGCAATGTATTTAATGACAAGGCAATGCGCCAGTTCCTGACGCAGGATGCTTATCAGGGTGTAAAAGATGCAATACAGCATGGAAAGAAAATCGATAGAAAATTAGCAGACTATATTGCTCTTGGAATGAAAGAATGGGCATTGTCAAAAGGAGTAACACATTATACGCACTGGTTTCAGCCTTTGACAGGAACAACGGCAGAGAAGCATGATGCTTTTTTTGAAACTTCATTTGATGGCAGCGACCCGGTAGAAAAATTTGGAGGAGGACAATTAGTTCAGCAGGAACCGGATGCTTCGAGTTTTCCTAACGGAGGAATAAGAAACACATTTGAAGCAAGAGGATATACGGCCTGGGATCCTACATCGCCTGCTTTTATTTTTGGTACAACATTATGTATTCCTACTGTTTTTATTTCCTATACAGGTGAAGCGTTGGATTATAAAACACCTTTATTAAGAGCATTACACTCTATTGACGAAGCTGCAGCATCGGTTTGCCGTTATTTTGATAAGAATGTAAAAAAGGTAACCGCTACTTTAGGCTGGGAACAGGAATACTTCCTGATTGACTCTGCATTGGCAAACTCAAGACCGGACATATTAATGACGGGAAGAACCTTATTAGGACATACTTCTGCAAAAGGACAACAGCTTGATGACCACTATTTCGGTTCCATCCCAACAAGAGTACTTTCTTATATGAGAGAGTTGGAATACGAATGTATGCTTTTGGGAATTCCGGTAAAAACCCGTCACAACGAAGTAGCACCAAATCAGTTCGAATTGGCTCCTATTTTTGAAGAAACAAACCTTGCGGTTGACCATAACTCTTTATTAATGGATGTGATGCAGAAAGTAGCAGAACGCCATGATTTCAAAGTGCTGTTCCATGAAAAACCATTCAAAGGAGTTAACGGTTCCGGAAAACACAATAACTGGTCTTTGGCAACAGATACCGGAGTGAATTTGCTTGGTCCTGGAAAAACGCCAATGAGCAACCTTCAGTTCCTGACTTTCTTTATCAATACGATTAAGGCAGTACAGACTTATGAAGAACTAATGCGTGCTTCTATCGCTACAGCCAGCAATGACCACCGTTTAGGAGCTAACGAAGCGCCTCCGGCAATTATTTCTGTCTTTATCGGACAACAACTTACCAAAGTTTTGGAAGAATTGGAAGGCGTATCAAACGGAAAATTATCTCCTGAAGAAAAAACAGACCTTAAATTAAATGTAGTAGGAAAAATTCCGGATGTATTGCTTGACAATACAGACAGAAACAGAACTTCTCCGTTTGCATTTACAGGAAATAAATTCGAGTTCAGGGCTGTAGGTTCAACTGCAAACTGTGCCAATGCTATGACTACACTAAACTCTATCGTAGCAAAACAGCTTATCGATTTCAAGAAAGAAGTTGATGCCTTGATTGAAGGGAAGGACATGAAGAAAGACGATGCCATCTTCAATGTTTTGAGAGAATACATTAAAGAAACAAAAAACATTCTTTTTGAAGGCGACGGTTATAGCGATGCCTGGCAGAAAGAAGCGGCTAAAAGAGGATTGAGCAACCATAAAACAACTCCTGAAGCTTTAAAAGCAAAAGTTTCTAAAAAAGCTATCGAATTGTTTGGTGAGTTAGGAGTAATGAACCATGTAGAAGTTGAGGCTCGTTATGAAATCGAAATGGAAGAATATACTAAGAAAATCCAGATTGAAGGAAGGGTTCTTGGAGATATTGCCAGAAATCACGTAGTACCAACAGCTATCCGTTACCAAAACCTTTTGATTGAAAATGTAAGAGGTTTGAAAGACATCTTTGGGAAAGAATATGAAACAATAGCGAAAGAGCAGATTACATTAATCAAGGAAATTTCCGGACATATCGAAGCCATCAATACTAAGGTAGAAGAAATGACCCAGGAACGTAAAAAAGCCAACAATCTTTCTGATACAGAAAAAATGGCTTTTGCCTATTGCAACAAGGTGAAGCCTTATTTTGAAATTATCAGAAAGCACTGTGACAAGCTGGAGCTTTTGGTAGATGATGAAATCTGGACATTAACCAAATACAGAGAATTATTATTTACTAAATAATATACTACAAACAACAACACAACACCTGAAAAGTACCTGCCCAATGGCAGGTATTTTTTTTGTAGCTATTACATAGGAGGGTAATAATTGAAATTCAGACGATATTCTATTTTAAGTAGAAGAAAAATTCTACATATTATTTTTGGTAGAAAATAAATTGAACTCTTAATCTTACTAAAAAGTTAAATAAATAGCCCGTAAATGTGAATTTTACAATTAATTTTGATGGTGTAAATTAAAAATCATGTATTTCATCCGATTTTTTAAACAATTCATAGAAAAATAAGAATTAGCATGTAATTTTTACGGTTTCCCGTATTGCTTTTTAGAAAAAAGAAATAACTTTGAAAAGCAAGATACCACAATTGCAATCCAAAAATACTTCATTCACAAGCTGTTAGCAGCTTCCCTCTAAGACTTTTTTCGTCCCCCAAATATTAAATTGTAATTATAACCAATTAAATATTTTTATTATGAAAAAAGTGATTTTGAGCATCTCAGTGATGCTGGTAAGTGCAGTTTCTTTTGCACAATTTAATGACAGCAATGTTTTGCAGTTGGGCGGATCCAACAACTCGGCTGTTAATCAAAAAGGATCGTATCAGGATTCGGATGTAAGACAACAAGGAAACAATAACGTTTCGAATGTTACGCAAGGAATTAATCCAAACCTTTCTTCTGCTTCCAATCATAACAAAGCAGACGTAAAACAAGTTGGAAACTCAAACAACGCTTTTGTATCACAAAACAATCTTTACAATGAAGCTTATCAGGTTCAGACAGGAAACAGCAACCAGGCTACTATCTGGCAGGATCAGCTAAACCCTGTTGCCGGAAACGGTCATGATTGGGCAAAACAGGTACAGACTGGAAACAACAACAAAGCTACTATTGACCAGGGTACTACCGGAAACGAAATGCCATCCGGAGCTCCGTTCAGTGCAGAAGCTCTAGGATTTGTAAGTGCAGTTGCTGTGCCATTCATGCCACACGGATACAATGATGCATTACAAACTCAAAATGGAGATTTCAACATTGCCTACACTAGTCAGGGTGGGGAAATGAATGATTCTAAAATTACTCAGACCAGTACAGCCGTAGCAGCTTCCGGTGCCAACAAAGCCAGCCACTATCAATATGGTAAGGAAAATGACGCTCTGACTACTCAAAACGGATTTGGTCATTTAGACAACACACTTCAAATAGGAAACTTTAACTATTCTAACGTAATGCAAAGCGGTAACAACCAAACCAGCATGAACGTTCAAAAAGGAAATTCTAACATCAACAACGTTACTCAATCCAACTAGTTGAGGAATGAAAATGGGGCAGCCGGTTCAGGTGGCCCCATTTTTATAAAACAAAAGATTATGAAACCCTTATTTTTTAAGCTATTGCTCCTGATACTTTTTTCTCAGGTTGCTCTGGCACAGGAAGAAGAAAATCCGGGCTTCGATCAATACAGTTCTTCTGTTTTTGATTCGAAGGAAGAAACCCTGTTTGTGGTTTCAAGTATGAATCCGAAACAATATGCCAATTCCTTGTTTCAGAAAGGAGATATTCTGGTACAGCAAATAGGAGATTACAATTTGTTCAATGCAAACTTAAAAGCCAATGAAGTCAATGTTTCTGTGCTTCAAAACGGTGATGATAATGCTATTTCACTTTCTAAACAGGCCAACACAATAACACAGAATATCATACAATCCGGGAAAAATAACGGTATACAGGATTTTACCTATTACACTAAATATGATGTGAATACGCAGATGATTCAGCAAGGTAATAATCAGAACATACAAAATTATGGAACCAATTCCCTTTCAAAAGACATGAAAGTCACACAGTCCGGAAATGGTTCTTCGGTAATTATAATAAACCAATAAGCCATGCCAAAATATCTTTCCTATAGTTTTTTCATACTGATGCTTTTTTCTCCTGCCGCCTATTCGCAACTGACGAACAGCCAGGTCAAGGCAAAAATACACCTGGAAGAAATTGAAGGAAATATAAAGATTACTGGTACTGCGGAAAATTTAACCGATATCGTTCAAAGCCTATCGTATAAATTATCAGTAATAAGAAAGAATAAGATAAACAGCAATCAATCCAATAATGCTCAGGAAGGGCTTTTTACTTTAGATCCGAACGAGACAAAAAAGCTGTCATCAACCCAAATCAATGTCAATGAGAATGATGAAGTTATTGTCATGCTCCTTTTTTATGATAGTAATAAAAAACTGGTGGGAAAAGACAGGATTGTCATTGGTGAAGAAAAAAAGGATGAAGGAATAGTTCCTGTAGACGGTTTTGAATTGTCCGGGATAGTAACCGATGATACCAAAACCAAAGCAGGTAAAGATTTTTATGACTTATATTTTTTTAAGTATAGCGATCTGAAAATCAATTCCAAAAAGATTGTTACCATAACTGAAGAATTGAGTTTTGCCAGAAATACAAAAATTACGATCAGCATAGATACTAATCCCATTTATGAGTTTTTAGTAAATCCCGATGAAGAATTTTTAAGTCTCGTAGCCGAAGATGCTGTAAATGTTACTTCTGCTTATCTGAAAAATCTGGAAAAACAAAGCCGATATCTCACTCAGTATTAATCTTATTCTATTAATTATGAAAGCTCTAGCAACTGCAATTATCATTTTGCTGGCCTATGCAGCGAATGCTCAGGATCTGGTCTACAAGCCCAGAAACCCAAATTTTGGAGGAGATACTTTTAACTACCAGTGGCTTCTGAGTTCAGCCGAAGCCCAAAACAAACTAAAAGACAATACGGTCACGACCAAAACAAAAACGGAACTGGAGAGTTTTACTGAAAACCTGAACTCACAACTGCTGAATTTGGTTTCCAGATCCCTGTTCACACAACAATTTGGAAATAACGGAATTTCAGAAGGGAGCTACACTTTTGGCAGCCTGTCTGTTGAAATTTTTCCGTCAGAAAACGGACTGACCGTAACTATCCTGGATACAAATACAGGAGAACAAACACAAGTTATCATCCCAAAATCATAATATGCAGATCAGATATTACTTTGCGATAGTCCTGATGCTGTTGCTCTCCGGATGTGGCGCTTATTACAATCAGCCATTGAAGATTGAAAAAGCATCGTTGGGAGAAATCACCCCGGCAACAACACTTTTAAGGGAATTGCCAAAACCTAAAGAACCCGTGGTAGTTGGGATTTATAAATTTAGGGACCAAACAGGACAATATAAAGCTTCGGATAACGGAAGTACTTTCAGTACTGCCGTAACTCAGGGAGCGACCTCTATATTAATCAAGGCTTTGGAAGATTCCAAATGGTTTGTTCCGATTGAGCGCGAAAACATTGGAAATCTTTTGCAGGAAAGAAACCTGATTCGCTCTACGAGGCAGGAATATTCTAAAAATCCAAATTCAACAGAACAGCTAACGCCGCTTTTGTATGCAGGAGTTTTGTTAGAAGGAGGTATTGTTTCCTATGATACGAACATCATAACGGGAGGTTTCGGGGCAAGATATTTTGGAGTAGGAGGTTCCACAAAATACAGGCAGGACCGTGTGACCATTTACCTTAGGATGATTTCTACGGCAAGCGGAAAAATCCTGAAATCAGTATATGTTTCCAAAACTATTTTGTCGCAGGCCATTGACCAGAGCTTTTTCAGATATGTCAAATTCAAAAGATTGCTTGAAGTCGAAACGGGATATTCTACAAACGAACCCGTACAGATGGCTGTGACAGAAGCTATCGAAAAAGCAGTACAGTCTTTGGTACTGGAAGGAATTCAGGATAAAATTTGGGAAGCAGATGCCAGTAAAGAAGAAGTAGATTCGCTTATTTCAAAATATGAAATGGAAAAAGAAGTGGCAGATGCTACCGGAATCTACGGAAGATACAAAACAGAAAGAAGGTCACGGTTTGCGATGGAATTAGCGGGAGGAGCCACGCTTATTGATGGCGATTATGACAAGTCATTACTTCGTCCGATGGGTCGTGGGGCATTGAAATATTTTTTCACTCCGGGTTTTAACCTTTGCGGTTCCATAAATGTTATTAACCTAGCAAACAAAGACCGTCTGGATGTAGGCTATCTGACTTTTGACCTGAATGCCGAACTGATTTTACTGCCTAAAGAACAACTGAGTCCGTATGTTTTTGGAGGTGTCGGATTTGGAGCCAACCGTCTTTTCGAAAATACGCATGCAAAAGTGCAATACGGTGCCGGACTGGAATATCTGGCTTCCAAAACAATCGGAATAAAAGTGTATGCCGAACACAATCTCAACTTTAGCGACACTATAGATTATTTGGAAAGAGGAGTGCGTGATGATTATTATTTCCGGTTTGGGTTAGGGCTGACGTATTATTTCCCAAGAAAAAATCAGAAAATCTATGAGAAATACATCATTGAAGAAGCCCAAAATCCGCTGAAGCAATAATTTTTAATCTTTAAAGTCATGAAAAATATTCTTATAAAATCAGGATTTGTTCTTTTGCTTCTGCTCCTATCGTGCAGTGAGGAAAAAGTCGATGGAGAAGATTTCGGAACCGTTACAGGAAGAGTGGTCGTAGCCAATACGTTTGAGCCTTTGGCGAATGCAAAAGTTTTCTCCAATCCAACATCAAGTATTGTTTTCACGGATGAAGACGGAAGGTTTACAGTTCCTAAAGTTGTCGTAGGCCAATATTCTTTTCAGGCTCAAAAAGACGGCTATCTCACCAAGTTTGAAGCAGCAAATGTTGTGAACAATAGTACAACAGAAATTGTTTTTGAATTGTCTGTCTCCACAAGTGGCAACCGCCCGCCCAATGCTCCAACATTAACACTTCCGGCTGACAATGCGGTCAACCAGAACCGCCAGGTTGTTTTGACCTGGACGGCTACAGACCCTGAACAGGATTCGCTCACCTATGAAGTCATACTCAGAAACGATGCTACAGATGATGTGGTAGTTTATTCGGATATCAGTACGCCAACTTTTACTTTGCAAAATCTTGCTTTCGGAACCAAATATTTTTGGCAGGTTTCGGCTTCTGATGGAGTAAATGCTCCTGTTATGAGTGCAGTACGAACATTCACGACAACTTCTTTTCCGGATACCCGTTTCCTCTTTGTCAAAAAGCTTAGCGAGAATAATGTTATATATGCAGGTGACAATTCCGGCAATCAGATACAACTGACGAGTTCAGAAACCAATAGCTGGAGACCCAGAAAAAACAACCAATCGAATAAAATAGCTTTTATCCGTTCCAACGGAGCCCAAAACCATATTTATATCATGAATCCGGATGGTTCGGGAGTATTCAAAGTGACAAATTCAGTGCCCGTTGCAGGGTTTAATCCTGAGTTTATCAATTTTTCATGGAACACCAGCGGTAGTCAGATTATCTATCCGAGTTTTGACAAACTATATAGGATAAACAGTAATGGGAGCGGGCTGACTGAAATCTTCCATACGCCAAATGGTAAATTTATTTCAGAATGTGATTGGAGTTATGATGGCTCAAAAATTGCCTTAAAGGTTAATGATGCCAGCGGTTATAATGCCGAAATATATGTGATTACGTCCGAAGGTAGCATTACAGACCTGGTTATTTCGGGAGTGAATGGAGCTGTGGGAAGTCTTAATTTTTCAATCACGGGACAAAAATTACTTTTTACCCGGGATATTTCCGGTTTTGAAAATCCGGACTAC
Organism: Flavobacterium sp. 38-13; assembly: GCF_001899155.1. Taxonomy (NCBI): domain Bacteria; kingdom Pseudomonadati; phylum Bacteroidota; class Flavobacteriia; order Flavobacteriales; family Flavobacteriaceae; genus Flavobacterium; species Flavobacterium sp. 38-13. The sequence goes on along the minus strand of NZ_MKVG01000007.1, from coordinate 399,716 downwards.
AGGCAATTGGATACGCGAATTTTCCAGCATACTTTCAGTACCAATACAACCGCAGAAATCAATACCGAAAAACCGGCCGGAACGGTAGACATTGATGCCAGATATTCGCCCAATGAAGCAGAAGTAATTTTTGTAAACACCTCAAATGATTTTATTAGTGCGAGGAATATACAGAAATACCTGATTGGCATAGTAGCCTCAAGAACCACGCTATTTACGAATGCCTCAATGCCGGATTGGGAGTAAAATAAATATGTAAAGTGTTTTGGCTAAGAATATTGCATTTAATCGATTATCCGCCAAAATTCTGAAAAACTATACTGTTTTAACTTAAATTAGTGATGAAAATAAGAGTTCGTTCGATAGAACTTTACCCCATAAGTTTTGTACTTATACTTATTTATTTACCCCCATCGTAAATAAATATTTTAATTTGCTTTAGGATTTGAGTTTGAAATACAAGCCCTTTACCGGGTGAACCTAAATTCTAATTTTTCGCAGCAAATTAATTCTAAAACTGGTGAGATAGCGAAAGCTGTCTCACTTTTTATTTAATCGTAATAAAATTCTGAATCTTCCGTTTAATTTAAAAAAAATATAACGTGAAGCAAAAATTTACCACAACTTTCCTCTTATTGTTTTCTGTACTCCTATATGCTCAGGAACAACAATTCCAAGTGTTTTTTGATTTTGATATTTCAGAAACGAATACCGCCTCAACGACCAAATTGCAACAATGGATAAGTGATAATCCTACAGCAGAGGTTGAAAAAATTTATGGCTATTGCGACTCGGTTGGCAGTCTGGAGTATAATGATGTGCTTTCTGTAAAACGGGCTAATTATGTTTTGGAAAAACTTAAAAGTAGCAATATAAAAATAAGCGGGAAAGCTGAAATAAAAGGTTTTGGAAAACGGTTGACCCAGCCTGGTTTGGCATCAGCCAACCGTAAAGCAGTAGTTTATTATACTATTCCGGCTAAAAAAGAAGAGCCCGTTGCAAAAGAGAATCTTTCAGAAGAAACAAAAAACTTAAAAACCGGTGATAAGTTCACGCTAAAAAATCTTAATTTTTACAACCGTTCCGGAGTTATAGTGCCATCATCTGAACCTATATTAAAGGAATTGCTAAATGTAATGGTTGAAAGACCCGATTTGAAAATAGAAATACAAGGGCATATATGCTGTCAGTTGGGAACAGATTTAGAAAACATAGCCACCATAAGAGCAAGGGCAATTTATAATTTCCTGATTGAAAACGGCATCAGTAAAGACAGGCTGCAATATAAAGGATTTGGCAGTTCAAGGCCCATTCACCAGATACCGGAAAGGAATGAGCAGGAGCGCAATGAAAACAGGAGAGTAGAGATTGTAATACTTGACAGTAAGTAGCAATATTAGATGTTCAGGCAGATTTTCCTATGTAATAAATAATTTGTTACTTCGTTTTTATTTATAAACCCCAGTCCATGAAAAATACGGCTCTATATATCTTTTTTTTATTTTTTTCGTTAGTAGCACAGGCGCAGGAAGAATTTTCAGTCTATTTTGACAGCAATAAATACGAACTCAAAAAAAAGGAAAACGAAAGGCTGCAAAATTTTATCAATACCAATAAAGAGGTCAAGATTGTAGCAATCAATGGTTATACTGATGAAGACGGAACCACAGCTTTTAACGACACGCTTGCACAAAAAAGAGTCGATTTTATTTATGGCATAATAAACGGAAAGCTAAAAATCAGGGATGATTTCAAGACCAGAAGCTTTGGAGAAAGACACAGGCAATCAAAAATAAAATCCGAAAACAGAAAGGTTACCATTTATTTCCTTTTGGCCAAAGACCTGCCACGAGAAAACGAAATTCTTGGAATTAAAGAAGAACCCGTGGTGAAAAAACAGAGGGAAATGCCTGAATATCCGCAAAAGATGACCCTACAGAATCCTAATGGCACGACCAGTGAATTGGTTTTTGATGTTGCCTTTATGGAAAAACTGACGGTTGCAAAACCCGGCGAAAAAATAAAACTGGAGAATCTTAATTTTCAGTTGAACACATTTGCTATTACTAATGACTCAAGACCCAAAATGTATGAATTGCTGGAAGTCATGAAAAGAAATCCGCAGATGAAAATACAGATTCAGGGGCATATTTGCTGTATGCAAAACGACAAACAGGACCTTTCGACCAAAAGGGCCAAAGCCATTGCCAGATTCTTGGAAATGAACGGAATTGATAAAGATAGGGTGACCTACAAAGGATTTGGAGTAACCGAACCACTTTTTGCCATTCCGGAAAAAAGTGAGGAGGAAAGAGCTGCAAACCGACGTGTTGAAATTGAAATCATAGAGAATTAGCCCATGTTTTACAAAAGCAGGTAGCTTGAAAATCTATGACTGTCTGCCAATTGAAACTCAAAAAAACTGATTATCTTTGCGGCACAACAACACAACCTATTTTTATGAGTTCTGATACCAGCAAACGCTATAATTTGCGAGGAGTTTCTGCTTCAAAAGAAGATGTCCATAACGCAATTAAAAACATAGACAAAGGATTATTTCCAAAAGCTTTCTGCAAAATTGTTCCGGATTACTTAACCAATGACGAAGATTACTGCCTCATTATGCATGCAGACGGAGCAGGAACAAAATCATCTTTAGCTTATTTGTACTGGAAGGAAACGGGCGATTTGTCTGTTTGGAAAGGCATTTCTCAAGATGCCCTCATTATGAATATTGACGATTTGTTGTGCGTTGGCGCTACAGACAACATATTGCTGTCTTCCACTATTGGGAGGAACAAAAACCTGATTCCGGCCGAAGTAATTTCTGCCATCATTAACGGAACTGAAGAACTTATTGAAGAATTAAAATCTTTTGGCGTTACCATTCATTCAACAGGTGGCGAAACGGCAGATGTAGGTGATTTGGTACGTACCATAATTGTCGATTCTACCGTAACGGCAAGAATTAGAAGAGACAAAGTAATCGATAATGCCAATATCAAACCAGACGATGTGATTGTTGGTTTGGCTTCTTTTGGTCAGGCAACTTATGAAAAGTCGTATAATGGAGGAATGGGCAGTAACGGATTGACATCAGCGCGTCATGATGTATTCCATAACTATCTTGCTCAGAAATATCCTGAAAGTTTTGACGCTTCTGTACCAGCAGATTTGGTATATTCCGGTAATGTGAAACTAACAGACGAAGTTAAAGGCGCTCCAATTGATGCCGGAAAACTGGTGCTTTCTCCAACAAGAACCTATGCGCCTGTTATCAAAAAAATCCTGGATACCTATTCTCCGGAACAAATCCACGGAATGGTTCATTGCAGTGGAGGTGCTCAGACAAAAGTCTTACATTTTGTTGATAACGTACATGTGATAAAAGACAATTTATTCCCGATTCCGCCACTTTTCAGGCTTATTCAGGAACAATCAAAGACAGACTGGAAAGAAATGTATCAGGTATTCAATTGCGGACACAGGATGGAAATCTACGTGCCACAGGAAATAGCCAATGAAATCATAGCAATTTCCGAGTCGTTTAACATAGAAGCGCAGATTGTAGGCAGGGTTGAAGCCTCAGAAAACAAGAAGCTGACAATAAAAAGTGAATTCGGAACTTTTGAATATTAATCAATGTCCTATTAAATAAAAACTCCCGCTGTTCGGGAGTTTTTTTATTGTTTTATCTGAAATTTCAATAAGTTTATTTTCCTCGTTCCCAATAGAAATACTAAACTTTACTATCCTGTATAAACTTCCCGCAAGCCATCTAATTTTAATTCCATTTCATATTGGCTTATAAATTTTTCGAATCCCATAGATTCCAAAAAAGCTGCAGTTTCTTTAGAATTACCATCGATATTGATTAATGCTATTTCGTTACCAAAATTAGAAGCGATATAGCTGAAAAGCTGCCCTGCCAATCCTTTTCTACGGAATTCTTTTTTAATAGCAAACTGCTGTACTCTTTTCGCAGCAGGATTATAAATCAGATAACCAAGTAATTGTTCCTCATCAAAAATTCCAACCGCATGATTGGTTTCTTTTAAATTTTCTACGGCAGTGATTGAATTTTGCCATGAAGGTTCCCAATCCCAAAACAGTCTCATGTTTTGCCAGTCAAACGATTTTAACTCTCTAATGTCATAGTCTTTGTCTTGACCTTCTATTTGTAGTGATGTTTTATAACAGTCGAGATTTCGGACTACCTTAAAACCTGTTTTTTCATAGGTTTTTAGCGCGGGAATATTTTCCGTAAGTACCTCAAGTCTGACAATGTCTGTATTTTCAGCCTTTAGAAAAGGGAGAATATATTCGTAAAGTTGGGCAGTGAGTCCATTTCCTCTTTTTTCAGGTATGATTCCCGTTCCGGCATTATAAACCACAGTTTCCCCATTAATCTTATCATAACCATGGAGTATAAACCCGACTAATTTGCCGGCTTCAAAAGCTCCGACAGACAATTCCATGCGAACGCTGTCATTGGTGATTTTCCCTTCTAATTGTGGTAAGGTCAGCCGAAAAGGAACAATATAATCTGAAAATGAACTATTGAAAACTTCCAGAATTTCTTCTGTACTGCTTTTTTCAAGCGTCTGGAATTGCATCATTATATTATTTCTTTTTTTCAGAATTCTGTTTTACCCTAAATGCGGTGATTCTTGCAATCAAGTCGAGTGGTATGGGTTGGTCAAAAGGAAACTGTACAGAACCTTTCCCTTTTTTGTAAGCAATGAGTTCCCTGTCAAATTCTTCCATGCCTTCCGGTGCCGGATAGAAACCAATATGGTTTTTAAAAGCAGCAAAATGGACAAGATTACCATTTAGTACAAAAGTAGGAATGGCATATTTAATTGCTTCGGTGGCTTCTGGGGCAGCCTTTTGTATGGTGGAGCGAACTTCTTTCAGAATCTTTTGTACATCATGTGGGAAAGTCGCAATATACTCGTCTATATTATCTGGTTTCGCTGTCATACTCAATTCCTATTTCTCTTAAAACTACAGAATAAGAAATTTTGTGTAGTATTAAAAGGTGTTTTGTGGTCTTCATAAATACAGTGTAATTTTTCAAATCTGTTTTTTAATACAGCATGCAGGGTTTCTTCACCATATTGTTTTATATCAAGGCCACTGCATTTTTTTGGTCCGTTTTCAGAAAAAGTACCAATTGTTAGGTATCCGGAAACGGCACTTTGGGCGATTTCGATATACTTTTCTACCTGTTCTTTTGTAGTGAGGAAATGAAATGCAGCCCTGTCATGCCACACATCAAAGGTAGTATCGGGTTTAAAATCCAATATGTCGCTTACAATCCAATTTACTTTTTCTGACCTATTCCCCAAACGTAATTTTGCTTTTTCCAGTGCTTTTGCAGAAATGTCCAGTACGCTGATATTTTCAAAACCTTCATCGAGTAAAAAGTCAACCAATTTGCTATCGCCACCGCCAATATCAATGATTTTAGCGGATTTATTTAAATTAAAAGAATGGATAAAATTCAATGAAGTTTTTGGAATTTCTTGTGTCCAGCTTACTTCTTCCGGGCCTTTATTCTGATAGACGGCCTCCCAATGTTCTTTGTTTTTTGTATCCATACTAAGTTTGTTAAGCTTTTTTACAGCAATTGTCTAAGCTTTCATAAGCAACTGCATCAGCTTTGATATCGTCTGCATCATAGCCTAATTTAGAGATGGCCGTTTTAATAGTCTGTAAATCCGTTTTTGTAGCATTATAATACACCGTAAGTGTACTGTTTTTTTCATCCAGTTCATACATTCGCACGCCTTTTATCTTTAGCATATTGGATTGAAATTTTGACCCGCAGGTTTCACATTCCTTACAATGGTCGCAATGAATACTGGTTTTGATAACTGCTTTTTGGTTTTTCTTGCCTTCCTGTCCAAATGAAGCAACAGCAAATAGCATAAAAAATAATAAGATTGATTGTTTTAAGAAAGTGTTTTTCATCAGTTATAATTTTGCTTTCTCACAAATATAAGGCAAATTATTGGCTGTAAAATCCTAAAATTATCAGATAGGAATGTGTATCGTAAATACTACTTTCAGCCATCTAACCTTACAACTTTACAACTTTACAACTTTATGACTTTATGACTTTATGACTTTATGACTTTATGACTTTCCAACTTTATAACTTCATCACTCCGTCGCCTCTAAATATTTTTTATCCCAATTTTCATAAAGCTGTACTAAGGCATCATAATTCCTGTCTTTTGGAAGATTTTTATCCCATTTCTGTATCATCTTTTGGAGTTTTCCTTTATCCCGTTTTATAAAAGCAACAGTTCCCTTTGCATAGAAATACCATGCTTTTCCCTCATCACCTCCAAACAACCTGTATAAAAAATTATAGGTTTTTTTAAAATAAAATATGGCCTGTTTATCATTTTGCGCCTTTGCAAACATTTGCCCGGCATGCCATTGTAAGGATTGACTGTTAGTATGGGTTTTATTGTTTTTAAGATACGAAACAATCATATTGCCCGCTTTTTCATATTCTTTAGTATTGGCAAGTTTTCTCCAGCAGCAGGTGTCACTGTCAAAAAAACGCTGTTCATACAAGAGTACATTGCTCAGGTCTTGAGCAGCAAGATTGGAGCATGAAAATAGAAGTAGGAGAAGAACTATTGTTTTCATTGTTGCCATTCCACCAAAAATCATCATGGGTAAGGATGTAGAGATTTTGGGCGCTCTATCGGATTGTTAAATACGGGCATTTGTGCAGGAATGCCAGTGTTTTTACCAGGCGAAACTTGTTTGAGGCTGCCAAGTCCTACTAATTCCATTTGGGTTTGCAGGAATTTCTTTGGGTCCTTATCGCGGGTTTCCTTTAATTTCTTTATTTCTTCCGGAGTTGCTTTAATAGCATCCGGAGGCAATTGAATTTCAGTTTCTGAAAGGACATTGCTGCTTCCTATTTTTCTGATGGTATAATCATTTGATGGATTCCGAACCGGTTTTGCCTTTTCGTCAATTTTCTCCAATCCTAAAAAGATAAAACTCACCTCTGCATCCTCATCATAAGCTTCAACAATCAGTCCGGGCAATCCTACCAGTTTCCATGGGCCGGTTGAAAAAGGTAACTCTTCCGCAAACCAGGCTGTCCAGTTCCTGCCTCTAAAATAGCCTGTTGCTTTTTTGCAATTCAGGCCTTCAATAATACGGGTATCGGTTGAGATTTTCCAGTCAATTTTTTCTACTTTTTCTTCTGTAAGATAAAAAGCCACCAATTGCTCTTTTATAATAAACTTATGCCGATTGGCAAAATAGAAAATCTCCATGCTATTGGATTGTCTTTTTTTGGGCGGAGAAACAAATGTGGGAGTTTCTACATTAGCCTGCTGACGTTTTTGTTTTTCAAACGCTTCTTTCGCTTCTATATCCTGTATTATTTTATCATAACTTAAATATACAGAAGCATTTTTACCGGCTATCAGCATCATGTTTTCCCTATAATAATTTTCCCTGTTTGTAGTATCCCGTACATGTGAAAAGGCATATTTTACACGTATCAACGCCTTGTCCGGCTCTTGTGCAAAAGCAAAAGGGGCAATTGCTGTTGCGAATAAAGTAAATAGAAAAGTTTTCATATCTCTGTTGTTAAGTGTTGCTGTTTAGATTTGAAAATCAATGATTTACCTTTCTAAAGTAATAAATTTTATTTTTAATTACACAAAATCGCAACAGAAAGTGATTAAAGTGAGAGGGTTAAATAAAAAACGACGGGAATTTCCCGCCGTTTTTAGTTAAGTATAATTGATTCAACTTTTTTTGCTACTTAATTTTTAAAATTGAGATATTCCAAATTTGCAATTGAATCTAATTCTTTACTTTCAAAAAAGGATAGACAACCATTAGTAATAGCTTTATAGCCTTCCAAATCTCCACCTTTAAGCCAAGTTGCCCTATCGTTGATAATTTTGGAATAATTTTTCCCGATAGCAGTCGTTTTTGATAATACATTGTAATCTCCCAATACTTGAAAATTTAAAGAGGGAGAAGCATCTTTTTCAATCATGACATTATTGTTTTTAAGGCACTCATAGAATACCTGTGCCTTAAAGGCAAAAATCCATTCTTTTTTTTCTTTGTCTCTTGGTATATCATTTCGATTAAACTTAGAAGATGTTTTGCATGACAAAAGAAATGAGATACATAAAATAATTAGGATAGACTTTCTTTTCATATTTCTATAAATTTATTCCAATACCCAAATATCAATATAATCGATTGGTGCTGGTGGATTGTCTTGGAAATGACAACCGGATTTACAAGTTCCGTCATCATTAATTATATCTGCATGTCCAGACGACCATTGAGGATTTGTGGAAACCATTGAAAAAATACCTTTTTTTCCATCAACTAAAGTAGGAAAATTTTCTCCGTTGGAACCTCCATCATCTGCTGTAAAATGATAATGATTTTCATTAATTGGAGTAGAATCTGTTGCTGGATTTGTGTCAAAAGTTTCTCTCATCCATTTATTTAAAGATTTAGCATTCAAAAAATAATATTTTCCGTCGGCTCCTTTTAAAGTCCCGGGATACCCATTACTTGTAATTATTCTTGGTATGATAACTCCAGAATAGTTTAGTGCTCTTGATACCTTCAAGGCACAGCCGTTTACAGTTGCCTCTGGATAGTCTATTTGAGCTTTAGCTACTTCACCGCCAACAACACCATAAAGTTGTGAACTGCTTTCGGATGGGTACGCGTTTTCAAAGTCATCCCAACTTGGTAAGTCTTGTTGGGGGAAATTTAAGTTTGGGTTTTCCCAAAAATTTTCGTCATATAAAAAATCTCTTCCTTCGTCCGGTACCATGAACCAATTTTGGAATTTGCCAATAGTAATAGATGGATGAGTTCTTAAATAATCAATAGCCCACCTCCCAAATATTCTTGCCTCGCTACTTATATCACCATCTAAAATCAATTGATTGTTAACATAGGAATGATTGGAAGTATTATCTTTTAAATAATTTAATATAACAGCCACAGCAGCATTATTATTATTAGCATTATTCCACCATGCTTTCTGTTCCGGAGTAAGTCTCCTGATAAATCTAAAATCAATTATTCCCATAAAAACGGGATGTGTTGCAATAGATGTTGCAATGTCAGGATTTCCGCCTCCGGCATCGTTAATAGGATTAAGAACAAAAGTATTGTTAAGATAGGGTTCGGGTTCGTTTATAATTATTTCAAAACAATTAACAGAGGTTATCGATTTCACGTGTGCACCTTCATCCTTGTTAGTATAGCAGCCTTTTCCGGCTAATGTGGGCGGATTGTTGTTGGTGCAATACAAATGCGTACTTATAAAACATTTGGTGGCAGAAGTCAATCGGGAGGCCAAATTGGAGCGTTCTAATTCCGTCATGTTGAACTTTCCGGAAAACTGTGCATCAGGATTTAGCTCGAAGCGGGAAAGAAAAGAGGCATCCGGTTTATATTTAACAATAATTGCCTTTTTCTCATTTCCGTCATCAAAAACAACAAGGTTTTCAAATACGCCATCTTCCTGATTTTCTCTTGTGATAGACATCGTGTAATAGGCTATCCCATTATTTGTAATTTGGATTACCGCGGTACTGTCTATTTCAAATTGATAATGCGGGTCTGTATTCTTATTCCGGATTGATAATCCGTGATTGGGTATAATTTCTGATAATAAGCCCGGAAGTTTTTCAAATTCTTTAAATTCTTTACTGACAATAGGAGCGTATGGATTGCGTTTACTGGCCGATTCCTGAAGGTCTTCGACCTGACAGTTTACTAATAGTAAGCTTCCAATTATGAAGAAGCTAAAAAGAAGTTTTGTTTTGAGATTCATAGTTCTGTTTGGCTTTTATTGTGGCTGATATCTTCGGGTTGTGAAAGAATTGTCCTGATTAACTTATTATGTATAAATATGCCCACAAAAGCTGACCTGTTTTAATGAAAAGTAATAAGTGGTCGTATAGAAGAATAAGTGGTAAGATTTTATCAGGTTACTAATTGGTTAATAAGCAAAACGACGGGGAATTCCCCGCCGTTTTTAGTTAAGTATAATTGATTAATCAGGAGTGTTTCTATCTAAAAATTTAATTAATTTCCGATATAATTTTATTATAAAATAAATAATTACGGCGAGAAAAAGAAGGCTGATTACTTCCCACAAAGTGCCTAAAATAAAAGGCAGATTGTATACTGTTTCTGTTTCAAAGACCTGTTGTTTCATAGTTGGATTTTTAATATTAATTGTAACGCCATGATGAGCTTACGATGGTGGCATCCATCGGATTCAGGATTAAGGTCAGACGTATTCCTTTGAAGACTTTGATTCCCCAGCCTTCTATAGAATAATCATATTTCATAGAGCCGATAACTTCAACTTTAATGTTTCCGTTGGGCAGTATATCAACGAAATAGTCGCTTTGGCTCCATTCTCCAAGTGATGCACCATATTCTTCAGAAGTTACATTGGTAACGGTATGTCGCTGTTGTCTGGAAACAGAAAATTTCACATTCAATCTTAATCCTGTAAAAAGATTGATTTTGAATTTGTAGCTGCCTAAAAAAGTATTGCTTATGTTAGGTTGCTGTTCCATTTCAACTGAATTTATTTCCAGTTGGTTTAAAGATTCGGCCAGTTCTTCCAGGCTATTTATTGTTCTGGTTCCGGACGGTTCTATTCTGCCGTCAAATTCAAATGAGAGTCCGTTTGCAATAGAATAATCAATTAATTTCTTGGCAAATGCTATTGCTTCGGGATTGATTGTCCCGTCAAATGTGTTTTGGTTTAGATGGTTAAGAATTGATACTACGGCTTTATTGTTAGCAGGACTGTCCCACCAGTCTTTTTGTTCCGGAGTTAAACGTCTTATAAAATTAAATTGAATATTTCCGAGAAAAATCGGTTGGGTAGCTATAGGAATTGCAATGTCAGGATTTCCACCGCCGGCATCGGTAACGGGTTCAAGAACGAATTTGTTCTCAAGATAGGGCTCAGGGTTATTCATGACCACTTCGAAGCAATTAATTGATATTACCGATTTCACATGGGCTCCGCCGTCTTTGTTTTTATAACAGCCCTGGCCGGCTAAGGTTGGCGGGTTATTATTGGTACAATATAGTTGGGTGCTTATAAAACATTTAGTTGCAGTAGCACTTCTGGAAAGAAAAGAAGTTCTGCTTATCTCTGTCATGTTGAATTTACCGGTAAACTGGGTTTGAGTATCAGCCTTATAGCGGAAAAGGTAAGAATCGTCAGGCTTATATTTTATAAGTACTGCTTTTTTCTCATTTCCGATATTAAAAACAACAAGATTTTCAAATGTTCCTTCTTCGGTTGTTTCACGGGTTACAGCCATTGTATAATACTCAATACCATTGTTCGTGATTTGTGTTACAGACGTACTGTCGATTTCAAATTGATAGTTAGAATCAGCGTTGGAATTGCCATTTCTTGCCGCCAAAAGCAATTCGCCCGGAAGCGCTTCCGAAAGTAAATCAGGAAGTTTTTTGAAATCGGTAAAAGGTTTGCTGACTATAGGCGAAACAGAATTATTTTCACCGGGAAGTTCCTGAGTTTCGTCTGTCTGACAACTTAATAACACCATGCTCCAAATAAAAAGGAGGCTCTTTAAAAGTTTAGCTCTTTGTTTCATACTGTTTGGTTTTTAATTAGTCATTTTGGCGTGAGAGTGATACAATACTACAAAAAATAATTTATAAATAAACAAATTAATTTATTTTTATTGCAAGTAAATCATAAAACGATACTGATAAAAAGGGTTTAGTGTTAATTTTTTCAATGTATACAGTGTTTTTTATGTTATGAACTAAAATGTTTATTCTTAATACAGAAACGACTGTAATAATTTATTCCAATCTGTAAAAAAAAACCTGTCAATATTTTATATCTTCACGAAGCTTTTTTACGCACCTATACAACCCTAAATCGTACAATCTTTATGACATTAAAAAAAGAATTTGACTTTTCACAAAACCTGGTTTTAGAAGACGATACCGTTTTGTTGCGTCCGTTGCAACATTCCGACTTTGAAAACCTGTTGTATTTTGCACTCAATGAGCCTGAAATCTGGACATTTTCAAGCATAGCGGCTAGTGGAAGTGAAAATCTGAAAAACTACATCAACCTGGCAATACAAGCTCGCGAAAACAAGACAGAATTTCCTTTTATCGTTATAGACAAGAAAACAGGGCGCTACGCCGGAAGCACACGCTTTTATGATATTAATTTTCCGTTTAGCAGCCTGCAGCTGGGATATACATGGTATGGGAAAGATTTTCAGGGCACCGGACTCAACAAACACTGCAAATTCCTGATGTTGCAATTTGCTTTTGAGGTTTTGAAAATGGAAAGGGTCGAATTCAGGGCAGACAGTAATAATGCCAAAAGCATAGCGGCAATGAAAAGTATTGGCTGCCAGGTAGAGGGAATATTGCGAAGCCATATGCCCAAACTCAATAGCCATGACAGACGCGATTCCATAATTTTGAGCATACTGAAAAACGAATGGGAGGAAGGAGCCAGACAAAGGCTGCTTGATAAAATAAATAACAAATAAAATATGAAAATCAATCCAAAAACAGGAATAGACAAACTGGTCTTCGGGATGTTGCAAAAAGATGTAGAAGAAGTATACGGCAAACCCGATAAGACTTCTCCTGATGAAGATGGTAATAGAATACTACAGTACAACAAGCAGAAAATCCGACTGACTTTTTACAAGGATGAAGATTTCAGACTGGGTTATCTTATCACATCCAATCCGGAAGTTTTACTTTTCGATAAAAAAATTATAGGCCGTCCAATGGCTGAAGTACAAAAAGAACTCGAAACTGCCGGATGGGCAAAATGGGAAAAGGAAGAATTCGATACGCTGGAAAACTTTTTTAACGAAGCTAACTGGACAATACTCCAAGCCGAATTTGATGAGGTGGTAAAGGTAGAAATAGGAGCCATCATCAATGACAAGGATGAATTTGAATGGAAGTTCAAAAAATAAAAAAAGGGATTTTCTAAATGAAAATCCCTTTTTTTGTATTGTATTTAAAAGCTAATTATTGTTTTGGTGCTTCCAAAAGCTCTACTTCAAAAATAATGTTGGAGTTTGGTGGAATTACGTTGCCAGCACCTCTTTCGCCATAACCGAGATTAGACGGGATGAAGAATGTAGCCTTATCTCCAAATGACATTAGGTTAATTCCTTCAAGGAAACCAGGAATCAGGCCTCCTTTGTTTGTAATATCAAAAGGAAATGGCTGGTAACCACCTTGTGCTTCGCGGTTAGCATCATATTTTCCGAATGCTTTTGATATTTCTGCATTACTACTGTCAAACAGGCTTCCGTCTTCCAGATAACCTGCATAACCAACATAAACTGTTCCTGATGTAGGTTTGGCTCCGGTTCCTTTATGCGTAATGGCATACTGCAAACCTGATTCTGTTTTTTTGGCAGTAGCTTTCATAGCTGCAAATTCAGCAACTTTTTTAGCCTTTACAGGAGCATACTCAGCCTCCAATGCTCTTTTTTTCTCGGCTTCGGCAGCAAGTTGTTTTTTCTCTATTTCATCTTTGTTGGCAAAGTAATCATTGAAAACTTTTGCAGCATCGAATTTTTTAGCGTCAGCTCCATTACGGATGATTTTAACTTCCATGATTACATCATTCTGCTCAATAGCATTCACTATATCCATACCGCTGATTACTTTACCAAAAACAGTATGTTTTCCGTCAAGCCACGGAGTATCTTTATGAGTGATAAAAAACTGGCTTCCGTTGGTGCCAACTCCGGCATTAGCCATAGAAAGTACACCGCCTGAATCATGTTTCAATTCCGGAACAATTTCATCTGCAAAACGATAGCCCGGACCGCCGGAACCATTACCGTCCGGGTCACCGGCCTGAATCATAAAATCTTTAATTACTCTGTGGAATTTAATTCCCGTATAGAAAGGTTTTCCTTTATATTTTGCACTTACGGCATTGTTTGTTCCCTCTGCAAGTGAGATAAAGTTGGCCACCGTAATAGGTGTTTTTTGGTATTCCAACTTCACGACTATTCTTCCTTTGTTTGTTTCTATCTGAGCATAAATGCCCGGGTCTTGAGCCGTAGCTCCTGCTTTTTTAGTTGTTGCGGCTTTCTTTGGAGCGGCTGATTTTGTCTGGGCGCTAAGACCAGTTGTCATGACCAGAAACAATAAGCAAATAAATTTTAATTTCATTGTGTATCAGATTAAGTTTTCTATACTGTTTTTAAGAATCTATTAGTTTGCAGGAGTAGCTCCCAGCATTTCAATTTCAAAAATAATATTAGCATTTGGAGGAATAACACCACCAGCCCCTCTTTCTCCATAGGCAAGATAAGAAGGAATAAAGATAACTGCTTTATCTCCAGGCGATAATTGTTCAATGCCTTCAATAAAGCCCGGAATCATGCCTTCTTTCATTCCAATAGTGAAGGGAATTGGAGAATAAGCCTTGGCTGCAGCTCTGTTAGGATCTAATTTCCCGAAAATTGTAGCGATACTTTCGATATTGGTGTCAAACAAATCACCATTTTCAAAGTAACCGGCATAGTTAATAGAAACCGGAGTTCCGGCTACAGGCGTTTTTCCTTTTCCTTTGGTAATTATTTTATATTGTAATCCGGATTGGGTTTTGGTTGATTGCGCTTTTAACTGTTGGAATTGAGCCTCCTTTTCTTTAATGACAGCAGAATATTTCTCTCTCATCTTTAATTGCTCTTCTTCAAGTTTTTTTAGCTCTTCAGTTTGTTTGTCAAAACCATCTTTAAAAATTTTAGGAGCATCAAACTTTTTGGCATCCTGACCCTTACGGATAATAGTTATTTTTTTAATAACATCGTCTTGTTGTATAGCATTCACAACTTCCATCCCGTTGCCCATGACATGGCCAAAAATAGTATGGATGCCATCAAGCCATGGTGTAGCCTGGTGTGTGATGAAAAACTGACTTCCGTTTGTAGCCTTACCTCCGTTTGCCATAGACAGCACACCGCCTTTGTCATGTTTTAGTTCCGGAACAATTTCATCCTGAAAACGGTAACCTGGTCCTCCGGAACCATTTCCGTCAGGATCACCACCCTGTATCATAAAATTAGGAATCACCCTGTGGAATTTTAATCCGTCATAGAAGGGTTTTCCTTTGTATTTTTCATTTACTACAGGATTTTTTCCTTCGGCAAGCGATACAAAATTAGCAACCGTAACCGGTGTTTTTTTATACTCCAGTTCCACCATAATGGTTCCTTTGTCTGTTTCGATTTCAGCATACATACCATCAGGCAGATTGCTGTTAGACTTGTCGCAGGATAAAAATAAAACACTAAGGCTTAAAAGTAAACTTGTTATTTTCTTCATAGTGAATAGTCGGTTTATTGTTTGATTGTTTCTGTTGTTTTTGGAGTCTCGGTAGTTAGTGGGACCGTCGTTTTTGCATCTTTAGCAGTTGCCTTAGCGTCTTTTTCCGGTTTGATGTCCTTTAGGGTAATTGTAACCATCAAAGGCTGGTTGTGGCCAATTCTCCTGTTATCGCCATGATAGCCATAGCCCATATGCGAAGGAAAAAGGAAAGTCAGTTTTTCCCCTTTTTTCATCAGCTTGATACCGTCACGCATTCCCATCATGATATTTTGCTTATCGACACGATACACCTGCGGACGAAGTTCTAATTCTGTATAAATCATGTTGCCGTTCAGGTCTTTGACTTCATAATCAAAATAGGCAACATCTCCTTTTTTTGGAGTCAGCGTATCGGCCACCGTACTTTTTAAATCATATTTATACCAATAACCTTTTGCTGTGGCTATATATTTGGCCGCCGTATCTTTTTTGATAACGGCTTCGATTTCGGCTTCCTCACCGGCAATCAGTTTTTTGTTTCGCTCAACAGACTCTTTCATAAAAGTTCCTGAGGAATTCGAAATAGGCTTTCTGGCCTGTTGTTGTGTACAGCCCGTAACCAGTAGAGCCCCGGCTGTAATACCCAAAATAAGCTTGAAAAATTTCATAGGCCTACACATTAAAATTTTGTTTTGGTAAAATAGATTCAAATTGTTTTACGGTTTCGTCTAAAGACAGGGTTGATTTTCCTCCAGCCGCATTAATATGTCCTCCACCGTTAAAATAGTCGCGGGCAAATTGGTTGACATCAAAGTTGCCCTGCGAACGGAATGAAATCTTAATAATTCCTTCTTCTTTATTTTCGATAAATATGGCTGTGAAGATAATTCCGCGTATGGTCAGTCCATAGTTTACAATGCCTTCCGTGTCACCTTTCACATAATGAAACTCATCGAGTTCCTGCTGTGTCAGTTTGATGTAGGAGGTTTTGTATTCCGGCAGCACTTTCATGTTTTGCAATGCTCTTCCCAAAAGCTGAAGCCTGTGATAAGAATTGTTGTCAAACAATGAATTGTGGATGTCTCCGTTTTCTACACCAATATCCAGCAACTCAGCCACAACGCGATGGGTCATACTGGTTGTTGAAGGGAAACGGAAAGAACCCGAATCTGTTACGATTCCCGTATACAGGCAGGAAGCAATAGTTTTGTCAATCAGGTTTTTATGGCCTAAAAACAAGATGAAATTATAAATCATCTCGCAAGTAGATCCGAAATTTGTATCAGAATAAGTATAAATCGCATAATTGTCCGGTTTCTGATGATGGTCTATCATAATAAACGGCACTGTTAACTTCGACAATACGCTTTCCATTTCTCCCGTTCTGTGAAGTGCATTGAAATCTAACGTAAAGACTAATTCTGCTTTTTGGAGAACTGCTGTAACATTTGTTTTGTCTTTTTCATAAATCAGTACGGCTTCAGAACCGGGCAGCCAGGCCAGAAATTCAGGAAATTCATTTGGAGCAATCACTACGGCATCATGGCCTAGTTTTTTTAGCAGGTGGCATAATCCAAGAGTAGACCCCATAGCATCACCATCTGGACTTCGGTGCGGAATAATTGCAATCTTTTTAGGCGATACCAATAATTCCTGTATCCCTTTAATATCTTCTTCTTTCATAGATTGCGAAATTACATTTTTTTGCTATAATAATTAATAAAATTAAGGAATGTAGTAATACAAATGCATTATAAATCTTTCAGGTCTTTTCGCCTGATTTTCTGATAAACAATATGTTTTGGTCCTTTAACGATTTGAGAGTGATAGATTCCTACAGAACCTGAACAGAAATAAGCCACCAGGCAGGCCAATGCGACATAAATTCCACAATCTACTCCAAAGAGTTCCATTCCCATGATGCTACAGGCTACAGGCGTATGTGTGGCGCCTGAAAAAACAGCAACAAAACCCATACCAGCCAAAAGTGCCACAGGCAGCGGAATCAAACCTGAAAGTGCACTCCCTAGGGTTGCACCAACAAAAAACAAAGGTGTCACTTCGCCTCCTTTAAATCCGGCGCCTAACGTAAATCCGGTAAAAAGTATTTTAAGTAAAAAATCAAAATTGTCACTCTGGTTTTGGAAAGAATCCACAATGGCAGGTATTCCCAATCCGATAAATTTTGTAGTATGGGAGCTGAAAATAACAATTGCAAGAATAATTCCGCCCGCAAATGGTCTTAAAGGTGGATATGGAATGTATTTCGAAAAAAGGTGTCCCCAAAAATGAGTTGTTCTTGAAAATAGCATAGCTGCGAGTCCAAAAAGAATGCCGGCAGGAACTATCCAAAATAAATTCATGGCAGTAAGCTCCGGAACAAAAGGAATGGAATAGTGGGTGTGTTTTACAGGCAATAGCTCTACCGTATAATAAGCAATGTAGGCGGTCATAAAAGATGGAACGATGCTGTTGATTCGTATTTTACTGAAATACAAAACCTCAAGAGCAAAGAGGGCTCCCGCCAATGGTGTTCCAAAAATGGAAGCAAATCCCGCACTTATTCCTATTATTAATATCGTTTTTCGTTCTTCAGGCTGTAATTTAAACAGAAGTGTAAACTGGTCGGATAGGGCACCGCCCATTTGAACGGCAGTTCCTTCACGTCCGGCAGAACCGCCAAAAAGATGTGTGATGATGGTTCCTGCTAACACCAGTGGTGCCATTATAAAAGGAATGGTTTTCTTCGGATTATCATATTCCTCTAAAATCAGATTGTTTCCTTTTACTGCTTCTTTGCCATAATAGTAATACAGAAGCCCTATCATCAGGCCTCCAACAGGCAATAAAGAAATAATCCAATAATTATTTTCTCTGTAAGAAGTAGCCCATTCAAGTAAAAAAAGAAAGAGGGCCGAAGCCAATCCTGAAAGTATTCCTGTAAGCAAACAGATTACTATCCATTTGAAAAAAGAAGATAAATGATTTTGAATACCTGTTGATTCCATGTTCATGGGTTCGTTCATTTAGCAACCGGAACAATTTCTGGTATTATAAAAAGACAAAAAATAAGTGCCTGATTAAAAAAATGGTTGTAAACAGTAATGCAATACTACAAAAAAACTTTTTTGTTTTTTTGCCGATGCGTTTTTAATTTCAAATAGTAATAGTATTTTTGCGCATGCAACACAACGTACTTATTTTAGATTTCGGATCGCAATACACACAACTGATTGCGAGAAGGGTTCGCGAATTAAATATCTTCTGCGAAATATTCCCATACAATCATTTTCCGAGTGATTTATCCAGTTATAAAGCTGTAATTTTATCAGGAAGTCCTTTTTCTGTAAGAGCAGAAGATGCACCGCATCCTGACCTGTCACAAATCAGAGGCAAACTGCCAATGCTTGCCGTTTGTTATGGAGCACAATATCTTGCCCACTTTTCAGGAGGTGAAGTAGCACCTTCCAATATTCGTGAATACGGAAGAGCCAATCTGACTTTTATCAAAGACGATGAAGATTTCTTTGATGATGTACATCTTAACAGCCAGGTTTGGATGAGCCATAGCGATACTATCAAAAAAATGCCTGAAAATGGCATAAGGCTGGCAAGTACCAAAGATGTAGAAAATGCGGCCTATAGAATAGAAGGAGAAACGACTTATGCTATTCAATTCCACCCGGAAGTATACCACTCAACCGATGGAAAACAGATTTTAGAGAACTTCTTGGTTAAGATTGCAAAAGTGCCTCAAAACTTCACGCCAAATGCATTTGTTGAAGAAATCGTAGCCGAACTTCAGGAAAAAATCAAAAACGATAAAGTAGTTCTTGGTTTATCAGGTGGTGTTGATTCTACCGTAGCGGCAGTTTTGTTAAACAAGGCCATTGGTGAAAACCTATACTGTATTTTTGTAAATAACGGATTATTGCGCAAAAATGAATTCGAAAACGTCCTGGAACAATACAAAGGAATGGGACTCAATGTTAAGGGAGTAGATGCTTCGGCACGTTTTTTGGGTGAGTTGGCAGGAATAGAAGACCCTGAAACAAAAAGAAAAACAATCGGACGTGTGTTCATTGAAGTTTTTGACGACGAATCTCATCAATTGGAAGACGTGAAATGGCTTGCCCAGGGAACTATTTATCCTGATGTAATCGAGTCGGTTTCTGTGAAAGGACCATCGGCAACCATTAAATCCCATCACAATGTGGGAGGTTTGCCGGATTTCATGAAACTAAAAGTTGTAGAGCCATTGCGTATGCTTTTCAAAGATGAAGTAAGACGAGTAGGTGCTACATTGGGAATCTCTCCGGAATTATTAGGAAGGCATCCTTTTCCCGGACCGGGATTATCCATCCGAATCTTAGGCGATATCACTCCGGAAAAGGTGAGAATCCTTCAGGAAGTAGACTCTATTTTTATTGAAGGATTGAAATCACATGGGTTATATGACAAAGTTTGGCAGGCAGGCGCAATTCTGCTTCCTGTAAACAGCGTAGGTGTCATGGGAGATGAAAGAACCTATGAAAAAGTAGTTGCCCTGAGAGCAGTTGAATCAACAGACGGAATGACGGCAGACTGGGTACACTTACCGTATGAATTTTTGATGACGATTTCAAACGAAATTATAAACAAAGTAAAAGGCGTGAACAGAGTTGTATACGACATCAGCTCAAAACCGCCTGCCACAATTGAGTGGGAATAAGAAATTGAAAAATTAAATTAATTAAGTCGTTGCTTTTCTCTAAATTAGTAACGACTTAATAGCTTATAAAACTTATATAGCCTTTAAAAGAAAGAATAAAATGAAGCAGTTTTTTTATGTACTTGTATTAATGTTTTTAGTGTCCTTTACAGCAAAGGCACAGCAAAATGTGAAACACACGGTGTTGAGCGGTGAAACAGTAACACAGATTGCGCAGAAATATAAAGTTACACCTCTGGATATTTACACGCTTAATCCTGATGCGAGAAATGGCCTAAAGGAAAATTCGGTTTTGTTGATTCCTTCCAAAGGAACGGTTAAGATTCCGGTTAAAGAGCAAAAAGTTACAGATACGCCATCCCAAAAGAAAAACGGAACACATACCGTTGCTCCAAAAGAAACCGTTTACGGTCTTGCGAAGCAGTACAATATTTCTGTTTCTGATTTAGAAAAAGCAAACCCGGAAATAAAAAACGGGCTAAAAATAGGTCAGGTTCTTACAATACCTAAAAAAGAGCAACAAGCTCCACCACAAGAAACAAAGCCTACTAAGAAAGAGGAAAGAAAAGCGGAGAAGGCAGAAAAGAAAGCTGAAAAAGAAGAAAAGAAAGAACTCAAAAATACGGTACAGGATTTTACTCACGAAGTACAGCCAAAAGAAACAAAATATTCTATTGCTAAAAAATACGGAATTACTCTTGAAGAATTGGAAAAGAGAAATCCGGAAATCAAAGAAGGTTTAAAAATAGGGCAGGTATTGATTATTAAAGGCAATCCTTCAAAAGTAGAAACTGCTGATAAAAAATCGGAAACCAGACAGGAAGCTCCAAAACAGGAAACCGCAGATTCAAATTTCGACAAATATGAAGTAAAACCTAAAGAAACACTTTACAGCCTTTCCAGACAATTTGGCTTAAGCCAAAACGAGTTGATTGATTTGAATCCGGAACTGAAAGATGGCGTAAAAGTTGGTATGATGCTAAAAGTTCCTAATACGTTGCCGGTATCAGGTGCTTCGACTAAAAATTTTACGGATTTGACTAAAACACTTTCGAAAAAAGATAGAAAGGAATTGGTGTTGTTGCTGCCTTTTAACCTGACAAAAATAAGTGGAGATTCGACATCAACTGTTCAGACAAGACTTAAGAAAGACGGTTTCTTAAATATGACTCTCGATTTTTACTCAGGAGCTTTGATGGCAATTGACTCTGCAAAAACATTAGGACTGAATATTGACGTAAAGATTTTTGACTCACAGGAAAATAAAAATACATCCAATATTTCAAGCACTTTTGTACAGAATAATCTAACGAAAGCGGATGTGGTAATCGGGCCGTTTTATCAGGCACATGCCGAAAAAACGGCAGAAATGCTGAACCAAAGTAATGTTCCTGTAATTTCACCATTATCAAAAGATAGTGCTAAACTGTATAGCAACCTATACCAGTCAATGCCAACGCCGGAATATCTGAGAAATGCTATGTTTGATTACATGAACAGCAAAAATGGTAATATAGTGGCCGTTGTCGACCCTAAAAAAGCAACGACCAGAAAATATATTTCAGACAACTATGGCAATGTCCGATTTGCTACTTTTACCGATAAAGGAGGATTGTCTGCAGAAAGCCTGAAATCATTGCTTAAACCAAATCAGATGAACTATGTTGTTATGGAAACGGCTAGTATCTGGATGATTAAGTCTACAATTACAGCCTTGTTGGCAGCACAATCCGAATATCAGTTGCAATTGGTTATTTTGGAATCGAATGAAGCCCTGGATTCTGATGAAATTTTAGTTTCCAATCTTGCTAAGCTAAAAATGATGTATCCTGCCGTGACACGTGAAAATGATACGCCCGAAGCATTGATTTTTGCGAAAATGTACAAAAAGAAAAACAACATCCTGCCAAACCAGTATGCAACCCGTGGATTTGATGTTACATTTGATGCCATGCTACGACTTTCGCAGGAAAAAAGCTTTGAAGAAACCATCTATGATGTGGCTACAGAACAAGTAGAAAATAAATTCAACTATAATAGAAATCCGGCGGGAGGCTACTCTAATAAAGGTGTTTACATTCTTTATTATGATGAAGACCTGTCTGTTAAAGAAGCAAAATAATGACATCAAAAGTAACATACCTGGGAGATTTAAGGACTTCTTCCGTACACCTGCAATCAGGAACCGAAATTCTTTCCGATGCGCCAACTGATAACCATGGAAAAGGTGAAGCTTTTTCCCCTACAGATTTACTGGCCAATGCGTTGGGTAGCTGTATGATTTCGATTATGGCAATCAAATCAAAAGATATGGACATAAACCTGGTAGGTTCGACTGTTGAAGTAACCAAAATCATGCAGGCAGAACCAAGAAAAATTGCGAAGATTGAAATCGTGATGAATATGTCGGTTGCCGCCGATGATAAGACCAGGACTATATTGGAAAGAACAGCAATGAATTGCCCGGTTATTCTTAGCCTGAATCCGGATATCGAAAAAGTAATCACCTTTAACTGGAAATAATCATTGGAAAATTCTCAATTCATTACTTTTCAGAAATTCAATCTTAAAGAAGATGCTGTCGAACTGGCTAATTTTTTAAAAGAAAGCCGTATAGAGTACCGCATTGAAGATGTTTCTTCCGGTTTGGATGGTAATTTTGGTGGTTCGGAACTGACAAAGGATTACCTGATAAAACTGCAAAAGGAAGATTTTGAAAAAGCCGATGTTCTTTTGCTACAGCTTTCGTCTAATCTGGTAGAAACTATTGGTTCAGACCATTATCTGCATGACTTTACAGATGAAGAGCTAAAAGAAATCATCGTTAAGAAAGATGAATGGAGCCACCTGGATTATTTGCTGGCCCAAAAGATTCTTAAGGAAAGAGGACATGAAATAGCCCCGGAAGAAATCGAAAGGCACAGAAAGCAGCGATTGGAAGATTTGGCTAAGCCGGAAGAACGCCAGACTACCTGGATTATCATTGGCTATATCATGGCTTTTTTAGGCGGATTTATGGGGATTTTTATAGGATGGTATTTGAAAACCCATAGAAAGACACTCCCAAACGGCGACCGTGTTTATAATTATATCGAATCCGACAGGAAACAAGGTGGCAGAATCCTGACACTAAGTATAATTTCTCTTGTGTTTTGGATTGGAGTCAGAATCTATTTTTCCAAATAAATGGACGAACAGAAAAAGCTTCTCATAAAATTAGCCCATACCAAAATGCCTTTCGGAAAGTATGAAGGCCGTTATCTGATAGATTTGCCGGAATACTATGTTGTTTGGTACAGCAATAAAGGTTTTCCAAAAGGAGAGTTAGGACAGCAATTGCAACTGGTTTATGAATTGAAATTAAACGGACTGGAAGAACTCGTCAGAAATATAAAGAAACAATATGCCAAACCTTGAGTTGGCAGCAACAAAAAAAGCCTGTGAAATTTCACAGGCTTTTTTTTGTTTAAAAATTATTTGTTGACTACTCTTGTTTTAGCTAAGTCGTCACCCAGTCTTGGCTTATCGATAAGCACCAGAATAGCATCAAGTAACGGAATAAATAAAGTTATATTTCTTGTGGCGCTGGTAGCATAGTCTCCTTCTAAAGAAGAGCCATCTTGCTTAACGGCTGCATACTTCATGATTTTTTTACCAATACTTTGGCCGCCCGGAAGCGCATCTCTTAACAGGTAATAGCCAATGCCAAGTAGCCATCCTATGTGGGAGATTATCCCAATACCGGCAAGAACCGCTATAAAAGAAAACACAAACATTGGGATGTACGCAATAATACCGTCAATAAAGATCCCAAGAAATCGATTTAATTTTGATACTTCTGTCATAATAATTTTTATTTGGTTGATTATAGACTAAAATACAAATTATTTTAACAAAATTGAATTTATTTAAAATAAATTAATGTAAAATCTTTTTTGCTAACCAAACAGCCACTAAATTTTTTCAAAAAAAATAATGTAGGCTCCCGCTTCTCAATTATCAATTAATAATTTGTACTTTTGCCACGTTTTTTTACACAACTACAACGACAAACAACAGCACAATGAATCAGACAAAATATATTTTTGTTACAGGCGGTGTGACTTCTTCTTTAGGAAAGGGGATTATTGCTGCGTCTCTAGCAAAATTATTACAGGCCAGAGGTTATCGAACGACAATCCAGAAATTTGATCCTTACATTAATGTGGATCCGGGAACTTTGAATCCCTATGAGCACGGAGAATGTTATGTGACGGATGATGGAGCCGAGACCGATTTGGATCTTGGACACTACGAACGTTTTTTAAACGTTCCTACTTCGCAGGCAAATAATGTGACTACAGGAAGGGTTTATCTTTCTGTAATTGAAAAAGAGCGAAGAGGAGAGTTTTTAGGCAAAACCGTTCAGGTAGTTCCACATATCACCAATGAAATCAAGGAGCGAATGCAGCTGCTTGGAAAAACTGGCGAATTTGACATAGTGATTACTGAAATTGGAGGTACTGTTGGCGATATTGAGTCACTTCCTTATATTGAGTCCGTTCGTCAACTGGTTTGGGAATTGGGTGAAAACAATGGAATTGTAATTCACCTGACATTAGTGCCTTATTTGGCTGCGGCAGGTGAGCTAAAAACGAAACCGACACAGCATTCTGTTAAGGCATTGATGGAAAGCGGAATTAAAGCCGATATTTTGGTTTGCAGAACAGAACATGAACTTTCTGATGAATTGCGTCAGAAACTGGCTTTATTCTGTAACGTAAAAAGAGAAGCTGTAATCCAATCGATTGATGCTTCAACAATTTATGATGTTCCAAACCTGATGCTGGAAGAAGGTCTTGACAAAGTAGCATTGAAAAAATTGGATTTGCCAGAAAAAGCAACTCCGGATTTGAAACAATGGAACGAGTTCCTGCAAAAACTGAAAAATCCGAAACACATCGTAAATATCGGTTTGGTTGGGAAATATGTTGAATTGCAGGATTCTTATAAATCCATTTTAGAAGCCTTTATTCATGCAGGAGCCGCCAATGAAACCAAAGTCAATGTAGTGAGCATTCACTCTGAATATGTAGATGAGAAAAATATTGCCGACAAGCTAAGGGATTTAGACGGTATTCTTGTAGCGCCGGGCTTTGGTGAAAGAGGAATTGAAGGAAAGATTGATACGGTTCGTTATGCAAGAGAAAATAATATTCCGTTTTTTGGAATCTGTTTAGGAATGCAAATGGCTGTAATTGAATATTCAAGAAATGTTTTGGGGTATTCAGATGCCAATTCAACAGAAATGAATGCGGGAACAGCACATCCGGTAATCAATCTGATGGAAGAACAGAAAACGATTACTGATAAAGGTGGAACAATGCGTCTGGGAGCATGGAAATGTGAAATAAAACCGGATACTCTGGCTTCAAAGATTTATGGTAAAAACCAGATTCAGGAGCGTCACCGCCACCGTTATGAATTTAACGGCGAATATTTGGAAGAATTGGAAAATGCCGGATTAAAAGCATCGGGTATAAATCCGGATACGAAATTGGTGGAAATCATCGAGATTGAGAAACATCCGTTTTTTATCGGAGTACAGTACCATCCGGAATATAAGAGTACAGTCGCACAGCCACATCCGTTATTTGTGAGTTTTGTAAAAGCGGCCGTAACACATAAAAATAAATAGTATTTGAAGGCAACTTCAGCAAAGAACTCACGCGTTAGATGCGTAATTAAATTAATTATTTAGAATACAATGGAAGAAAAAAAGTTTGACCGTAATTCAATTATTGGCTTCTTGTTGATTTTTATGCTTTTGTTGGGCGTAATGTATATCAATAAGCCTTCACAAAAAGAAATTGATGCGAAAGCCAAAATTGAGGCAGAAAAACAAAAAGCAGCAGCAAAAACATCTGAAAAAGAAGCCGCATTAACCGCAGTTGATACTACGGCAAAAGATTCGCTTCAATTGGAAAAATTGAAAAGCTCTTTAGGCAGTTTTGCTTATGCTGCAACACTTCCGTCAGCAAAACAGGAAATCCAGACTTTAGAAAATGATTTGGTAAAACTTACTTTTTCTAACAAAGGAGGTTATATTGTTGGTGCAGAAATGAAAAATTTCGAAGCCGTTAGCAAAGGTTCCGGTGAACTGGTAAAAATAATTAAAGACAATAATGCCAAATTAAATATCGAGCTTAAAACACAAGGCAATCTTGTTTTAAATACAAAAGACCTTTATTTTGAGCCGACTCTTACCAAAGAAGGTGAAAACCAGGTGTTGACCATGCGTTTAAAAGCAGGTCCGGAGCAATATCTGGAATACCGTTATGTATTGAAGCCAAAAGAATACATGCTTGACTTCTCTATCAGAACACAAGGTTTGAGCAAAGTACTGCAGACTTCCAATCCGCTTCCTTTGGAATGGACCATGAAGACCTACAGAAGCGAAAAGAGTATTTCGTATGAAAACCGTTATACAGAATTGGTGTACGAATATGAAAATGGAAAAGACGACTATTTAGGACAATCTTCCAGCAACACCGAAGCTAAAGACGTAACCTATATTGCATTCAAGCAACATTTCTTTACCTCAATTCTTTTGACAGATACACCATTTAAGGTAGCAGAGTTGAAATCAGATAATCTGGTAAAAGATATTGAGAAGGACACCATCTTCACAAAATCGTTTAAAGCTACTGTTCCTTTGGCTTTCAAAGGTGGAGAAGTGAATTACAATATGAACTGGTACTACGGACCAGCCGATTATAAAATCTTAAACAAATACGACAAAAATCTTGACGAAGTGATTTCTTTAGGATGGGGAATCTTTGGATGGATTAACCGTTGGATTTTCATTCCGGTTTATGATTTCCTGAGCCTTTTCTTATCACACGGAATCGCAATTATCGTATTTACTATTCTGGTACGTTTGGTAATGTCACCGGTAACCTATAAGTCATACCTGTCACAGGCAAAAATGAAAGTGCTTCGTCCGGAAATTATGGAATTGAACGAGAAGTTCAAAAAAGATCCGATGAAGAAACAACAGGAAACCATGAAACTGTACAACAAGGCAGGCGTCAATCCTATGGCGGGATGTCTCCCGGCTTTAATGCAGATTCCTGTATTCTATGCCTTATTCCAGTTTTTCCCTTCGGCTATTGAACTGAGACAGAAAAGCTTCCTCTGGGCTGAAGATTTGTCTTCTTTCGATGCTATTTTCTCTTGGAAGCAGCACATTCCGGTAATTTCAGGTTTTTACGGAAACCACATCAGTTTGTTCCCGATTTTGGCAGCAATTGCTATCTTCTTCTACATGAAGATGACAACAGGTGACCAGACAATGAGTGCACCACCACAGGAAGGTATGCCGGATATGAGCAAAATCATGAAAATGATGATTTATCTGTCGCCATTGATGATGATGATTTTCTTTAACAACAATGCTTCCGGATTGAGTTTGTACTATTTTGTCTCCAACACTATTACAATTGGAATCATGCTGGTAATTAAGAATTACATCATTAATGATGAAAAAATCCATGCAAGAATTCAGGAGAATAAAACCAAAGAAAAGCCTAAAAGCAAATTCCAGCAAAAAATGCAGGAAATGATGGAGCAGGCGCAGGAACAGCAAAAGCAAAAAAACAAAGCTCTGGAGGATAAGAAAAAATCACTCGACGAGAGAAAAAAGAAATAAAAAATAAAAAGCACTCAATTAGGGTGCTTTTTTAAATTCTGACACAGTCTGTGACACAAATGTTTCGGCAGGCTTTTTGAAGTGAAGACCACGGCAATAAAAACTGATATTTTTAGTTAACAAGAATAATAAAACCACTATTGTATGAAATTACCTGTCATAACATTTATTCTATTTTTATCAATATTCCAGGCTGCATTTGCACAGGAAACTAATAAGTCCGACGAAAAAGGCCTGCGCCACGGACTTTGGAAAGGAACTTATGCAGAATCCCAAAGACCTCGCTATGAAGGAACTTTCGAACACGGAAAAGAAACCGGTGTTTTTAAGTTCTTTGATGATACTAAAGAACTAAAAGTTATAGCTACCAGAGATTTTACGGCAAAAGACGGAAGTGCTTATACTACATTCTTTGACCAAAAAGGGAATAAAGTAAGTGAAGGAAAAGAAGTAAACAAACTTTATGAAGGCGAATGGAAATACTATCATTTGGAGTCAAAAGAAATAATGACAGTTGAAAACTACTCCAAAGGAAAATTAAATGGCATTAGAAAAGTTTTTTACAAAAGTGGAAAAATAGCCGAAGAAGCTAACTATAAGGATGGAATCAAAAACGGACCTTATAAAAAGTATAGTGAAAGAGGAGTCGTTTTAGAGGATGCCATCTACAAAAACGGAGAATTTGACGGAGCAGTTACTTATAATGATGATGCGGGAAAAACTATAAAAGGACAATTTAAAAATGGTAAAAAATCCGGTATCTGGAAATATTACGAAAACGGAAAATTAGTCAAGGAAGAAAACCCGAATAAACCGGTTAAGGAAAAATTCAAAATCAATAGTAAAAACAAAGGAGCCCGAAAATTGCCGCAAAATGCTCCTACAAACAGATAAATTTCTCAAATGCGTTTATAAATTAAACAAATGCAGAGCATATAAAAACTATTCTATTTTGGCGTACTTTTGCAGCGTCAAATATTTTTGAATTAAATAATAAAGAAAATGAAACGTGTCGTAGTAGGTCTTTCCGGAGGTGTTGATTCCAGTGTTGCTGCTTATTTGCTTAAGGAGCAGGGCTATGAAGTCATTGGCCTTTTCATGAAAAACTGGCATGACGATTCTGTAACTATTTCTAACGAATGCCCTTGGCTGGAAGATAGCAATGATGCACTTCTGGTAGCTGAGAAATTGGGCATTCCTTTTCAAACAATTGATTTAAGCGAGCAATATCAGGAGAAAATCGTGGACTATATGTTCCGCGAATATGAAAAAGGAAGGACACCCAATCCGGATGTTCTATGCAACCGCGAAATCAAGTTTGATGTCTTTATGAAAATTGCCCTGAGCCTTGGAGCCGATTATGTAGCTACCGGACACTATTGCAGAAAAGGAGAAATTGAAGTGGAGGGTAAGCCGGTATATCAATTACTCGCCGGGGTTGATGGTAATAAAGACCAATCCTATTTTCTTTGCCAGCTTTCACAGGAACAATTGGCCAAATCTTTATTTCCTATTGGAGAATTGACCAAACCTCAGGTTAGGGAAATTGCAGCCAAAATGGAGCTGGTTACAGCAGAAAAGAAAGATTCGCAAGGATTATGTTTTATCGGGAAAGTACGCCTGCCGGAATTCCTTCAGCAAAAATTACAGCCAAAAGATGGATTGATTTTTGAAATCGGAGCCGATCAGGAAATCTATAAAAAAGAAAAAACGGGGTTTAATTCATTACAGGAAGAACTTGCTCATGAAGCGGCATCCATTCCTTATGCCCCGGAAATGGGTAAAGTAGTTGGAAAACACCAGGGAGCCCATTATTTTACAAAAGGGCAACGTAAAGGACTGAATGTAGGCGGAACTGTAGAGCCTCTTTTCATTATTGAAACCGATGTGGAAAATAACATCATCTACACTGGACAAGGAAATCACCATCCGGGTCTTTATAAAAAGGCACTTTTTGTAGAGCGTTCAGAAGTGCATTGGATACGGGAAGATTTGGCATTGAAAGACGGCGAAACAATGGAAGTAATGGCGAGAATCCGTTACAGACAGCCATTGCAAAAAGCCACATTGCATCAGTTTGAAAACGGACTGTATGTTGCTTTTGAAGAAGCCCAGTCAGCCATTACAGAAGGACAATTTGTTTCCTGGCATTTAGGAGAAGAACTGATAGGTTCTGGGGTAATAGCCTAAGTTTCTGAGGTACTAAGCTCCTAAGGTGCTAAGTCTCGTGCTTTTGGATGCAAAAGAGAAATCATTCAAAACAGGCTTTTTGGAATTGCTTCCATTTCGTTCAGATTTCCCAAAATCCGCGTAATTATTTTAATCGGTGTTCATCCGCGTTCTAAAATACGAAGTTGATTAATGAGGCGTTAAGGTTCTGAGGGACAAAGTTGCTAAGTTTTTTAGCGTAAACTTTTCGATTATTATAAAAAGTTATAACCTATCATAAAAATAAAAACCCGACAATCACTTGTCGGGTTTTTTTGAACAAAATATATAACGAACAAAACTAAACAGCAATTAAGCAATATCCAACAGCACAAAAGACTTGTCGATACTCTCATCAAAATGGATATTTCTTAGTTTTTCCAAAGAAATAGTACCTGTAATATAACCGGATTCATGATTCAGATAGGATTCGTCTATAGCAGAAAAATGTTTCTTTAAAGTAACCGCATCTTCTATCTGGTGCCTTAGGAAAACTTTCAGATTAACGTCGTCAGACAGGCTGTAATCTTCCTGCTGCGCAATTTTTTTATATTCGTACTGGTAATCATAACTCAAGGCAGAAATGTCACTCAATACGGCCGAAGCCGTTGGATGTGCTCCGGCACCTTTGCCCACAAAAAACTGTTCGTCTGCAAAACTGGTTTTAGTAATCACACCATTAAAAACATCATCAACATTAAACAGACGGTCTGCAGAATCCACAAATTTCGGAATAACGAAAGCAGTAATGTTTCCGTCCGTATTTTTAAAAGCCTGCGCAACTAATTTGATTTTTAATCCTTTTTCACGGGCATATTTCAATTCCAAGCCGCCAATATTATCAATCCCGATATTCAGGAGATTTTCAGGTCTGGCAATATATCCGAAAGAATGAGCCAAAAGAATCAACAGTTTGTATTTGGCATCAAAACCGCCGGTATCTAAAATAGGGTTGCTTTCTGCAAATCCTTTTTCCTGGGCTTCTTTTAAAGCTTCTTCATAAGACAGATTTTCCTTAAAAGTTTTGGTCAGTATGTAATTGGTTGAACCGTTCACGATGCCTTGAATAGACTCTAAAAGGTCATTATCATAATATTCTTCCAGATTCCTGATAATAGGCATGCTGGCACAACAGGCAGCTTCATAAAGTAAGGGTACCTTGTGTTTTCGTTGCAATTCCAATAATTCTTCAAAATGCTCTGCAATCATTTTTTTGTTGGCAGAAACTACTGCCTTTCCACTTTTTAAAGCGGTTGTAACGATTTCATAAGCCGCGTCTGCATCATCAATAAGTTCAACGATAACGTTGATTTCCGGGTCATTGAAAATATCATTTCTGTCGAAAGTAAAGTTCTCAGCCCCGATTTCGCGTGGTTTGTTTTTATCCTTGACACAGATTTTTCTAATGTCTGCTTTTAACCCCGGTGTTTTCTGCAAAACTTCATACAATCCGAAACCCACACATCCGAATCCAAATAATCCTATATTTAATTTTTTTCTTGACATTGTTTGTGCAATTAATTTTTATGGAATTCAACAGTAGCATTTTCCTTCACAGCATTTTCCAATGCCTGTTTTATGTCGGCAATTAAATCATCGGCATCTTCCAAACCTACAGAAAGTCGGATTAGGCTGTCCGTCACGCCAGACTGGTATCTTTTTTCAGCAGGAATTGATTTATGGGTCATTTCACATGGAAGGCAACACAGGCTTTTCACACCACCCAGACTTTCAGCCAATTGGAATAATTTCGTTCCCGATACAATTCTTGAAGCCAGTTCCTTATCGTCAATAACCAAATCAAAAGTCACAACACCTCCAAAATATTTCTGCTGACTTTTGGCAATTTCATGATTGCGGTGGGTTTTCAAGCCCGGATAATAAACATTACGGACCAGTTTTTCAGTAGTCAGGAATTCGGCAATTTTTTGTGCATTTTCAGCATGCTGCCTGATTCTTAAATTAAGGGTTTCAATACCGCGAATAACCAGCCAGCTGTCAAACGGCCCTAAAATAGCACCGGAAGCATTTTGGATGAATTTAATTTTAGCGCCTAATTCTTCCGTAGCAGTAATGACCAGACCGGCTATTAGGTCACTGTGCCCTGAAATATATTTTGTAGCACTGTGAACAATTAAGTCGGCACCAAAATCAATTGGTTTTTGAGCGATAGGAGAGGCAAAGGTATTGTCTACGCAGAACAGGATGTTGTTTTCTTTTGCAATTTTTCCAATGGCACGCAAATCTGAAATCTTTAATGTTGGATTGGTCGGAGATTCAATCCATATCAGGGCAGTCTTGTCACTGATGGCATCAGCAACGTTCTTTGCATCGGTTGCATCAACATACGTTACCTGTATCCCGAATTTTTCATACACATGGGTAAATAGGCGGAAAGCACCTCCGTAAATATCGTCTACGGCTATGATTTCGTCTCCGGCCGATAGTAATTTCACTACTGCATCTATCGCAGCTAATCCGCTGGAAAAAGCATAACCGTTGGCTCCGTTCTCCAGTTTGGCTATCAGGTCTTCAAGAACTTTTCGTGTAGGATTATTGCTTCTGGCATAGTCGAAACCTTTGTGAACGCCTGGAGCATCCTGAACAAAAGTAGAAGTCTGGTAAATTGGTACCGAAATGGAACCTGTTAGTTTATCAACCGGAATGTAGTTTAAAATTTGAGTTTGCTCTTTCATCTTGATTCGTTTTTAAGATTTAATATTTTTTCGCTTTTAAAAAAATATTCGAAACCAGATATCGGAAAGGGCATAAAATAAAAATGCTCCTCCGATAAGTCAGAAGAGCAAATAATATCTCGAGTTATTATGTACTATTTTCTAAGCTTATCTTTCCCTGCCAAAGCAAGGGTTGAATGTGGCACCTTATCCTCAAAAGGACAGGTTGCCAAGACGTCATAGGGTCAATTCCCTCGGTCTTTCTGGATAAGAATAATCTTTTAAAGAACTTGGTTGCAAATTTAGAGTATAAATTTTTTAAAAACCTAATAAAAAATAAAATATTTTATATTTAATTGATTTTCAATGTGTTGAATTAGATGTAAAAGGCTTTAAATAGTCAGCTTTAAAGTGTTTTATAAAATTTCATTTTCGTAAATTTGACATTCATATCTAAAAAATATTGGTTTGAATTCAAAAATAACCCAAATTATTCCCCAGCTACCTTCTTTAGACTTTGAAAAATCCAAACAATTTTATCAGGAAATTTTAGGCGGTAAATTAGTTGGTGAATATGAAGACCTTTTAATTTTTTTATGGGATGATAATGAAATACACCTTTGGAAATGCAATGAAAAAATAGTTCCGGAAAATTCAAGCTGCTACATTCGGGTAAATGATATTGAAGCTGTTTTTGAACGGTATAAAAAAATTCTTGGAGATAAGATAGCACTTAAAAACCAGCCTTGGGGAATGCGGGAATTTTATATTATTGACGATAGCGGTAATTTGTTTAAGTTTGGACAGCCAATTCAATAACTTATGAAAAAAATTACTTTTTTAATAGTCTTGTTGTCAGGTTTCTGGGTTGTGGCTCAGGAAGATGCCTGGGTTTATTTTACAGATAAGCCCGATGCCGCCCACTACATGGCAAACCCGCTGGAGATGCTTTCGCAGCGGGCACTTGACAGAAGAACAAGACAGAATATTGCATTAGACGAAAAGGATGTCCCTATTTCCGTATCGTATATTAATCAGGTGACGGCTTCGGCAGGAATTACAGTCAAGGCCAAATCAAAATGGATGAATGCATTGCATATCAGGGGTACGGTAGAAGCCATTCAAAACCTCGAAATCCTCACTTTTGTCGACCATATCCAGTTTGCCAATCCAACTTTGAATACTGCGGGCCGTGCCATGCGTCAGTCGCAATTGGCAAATGGGAATAAAAATTTAGAAACTCAGGTAAGTTTCGGATATGGAACATCGGCCAACCAGATTCAGATGCTAAAAGGCAATCAGCTACACCAGCAGGATTTTACCGGAAACGGAAAAATAATCGCTGTTATGGATGCCGGTTTTCCCAATGTAAATACTGCCCAACCTTTCCAACGACTTATTACCAATAATAAAATTTTAGGTGGTTACGATTTTGTAAACAGAAATACGAATTTTTATACAGGTGGAACACACGGTACCTTAGTACTTGCGACTATGGGCGGTTATGTTGAAAATCAATTAGTTGGAACCGGGCCGGATGCTTCCTATTATCTTTTTATAACAGAAGATATTTCGGATGAAAATCCGGTTGAGGAATCGTATTGGGTTGAAGCTGCTGAAATGGCAGACAGCCTTGGTGTTGATATCATTAATACTTCGCTGGGATATTTCATATATAACAACCCGGGTTATAGTTATGAATATGCTGACATGAATGGCACAACAGCCTTTATTTCACGTGGTGCAGATATTGCTTTTTCAAAGGGAATGATTTGTGTTGTTTCGGCAGGCAATTCAGGAGCAGGGGCTAATCCTAATATTTCGGCTCCGGCGGATGCGGTTAATGCGCTGGCTGTAGGTGCTGTAGCGCCGGATAGTAGTTATGCCGGTTTCAGTTCTATCGGGCCTTCATTTGATGGCAGGGTTAAACCCGATATAATGGCACAAGGGCAACAGGCTGTGGTTTCTGATACATTCGGAAATATTGTTACTGCTAACGGAACCTCTTTTTCGTCGCCTATAATTTCAGGTATGGTAGCTTGTTTATGGCAGGCTTTTCCAGATAAAACAAATGTGGAAATTATACAGCTAATTAAACAGTCGGCCCATTTATATAATACGCCCAACAATCAATTTGGTTATGGAATTCCTGATTTTAGCAGGGCATTAGCTAATGCTTTAGATACTCCTGTTTTTTCTGAAAACTCATTTTTAGTATATCCAAACCCGGCTAATTCTGTTGTCAATCTGGTTATTCCGGAATCTTATGAAGAAGTCCGGATTTTTATTTACAACCAGTTAGGACAAGAAATAATGAATAGTAAAATTAAAAGAGAAAACCCGGTTTTTTCTGTAGAAAACCTGCAATCGGGTATCTATTGGTATAAAATCAAAGCGGGCAATAATTATAAAACAGGAAAATTGGCTGTTAAATAGTATCTTTAAAAACAAAACAAATAATAAACCATAACTAAATTAAATGAATAAGATTACACAGCTTTTCAATATTCAGTATCCAATAGTTCAGGGTGGCATGATATGGAACAGCGGTTATAAGTTAGCAAGTGCGGTTAGTAATGCCGGAGGCTTGGGATTAATAGGAGCAGGGTCAATGTATCCGGATGTCCTTCGGGAACACATCCAGAAATGTAAAAAGGCGACAGATAAGCCTTTTGGTGTCAACGTTCCGATGTTGTATCCCAATATTGAAGAAATCATGAATATTATTGTAGAAGAAGGCGTAAAAATCGTTTTTACTTCTGCAGGAAATCCTAAAACATGGACTGCTTTTTTAAAAGAAAAAGGAATCACAGTCGTTCATGTTGTCAGCAGTTCAAAATTTGCCCTGAAAGCGCAGGAAGCAGGTGTTGATGCTGTTGTTGCTGAAGGTTTTGAGGCTGGCGGACATAATGGAAGGGAAGAAACGACTACATTAACTCTCATTCCGATGGTTCGCGAAAAAATACAAATTCCATTGATAGCAGCCGGAGGAATTGCAACCGGAAGAGGAATGCTGGCGGCGATGGTTTTGGGTGCCGATGGCGTTCAGGTAGGAAGCCGTTTTGCCGCATCAATTGAAAGTTCGTCACATGCTGATTTTAAACAGACAATTGTTGATTTGGAAGAAGGCGGAACCCAGGTAACTTTGAAAGAACTGGCACCGGTACGACTAATCAAAAATAAATTCTATCAGGATATTCAGGAGCTTTACGCCAAATGTCCGACTACAGATGATTTGAAAGTTTTGTTGGGAAGAGCCCGCGCTAAAAGAGGAATGTTTGAAGGCGATTTAGTGGAAGGCGAACTTGAAATTGGCCAGATTTCAGGACTGATTCACGATATAAAACCCGTAAAAGAAATTGTCGAGAATATGGTTTCAGAATTTGAAAAAGCAAAACAGGAAGCTGTTTCTTTATAAAAGAATCCCTTTGCAGAGCAAAGGGATTCTTTTTTAATTGATTATCTGAGCTTTACACCAAAAAATAAACCCCAGGTTTATGTTTTCTTTCTTTGCGGCTCTGCGCCTTTGCGAGCAACTATTTCACGTAAAGGCGCAGAGCCACAAAGTTAATAGTAGAATCGTTAAACTTTACCTTTTTGCTATAACTTCCCGATAGTCATTGTTTTTAATCATGACCAAGATTATAGATCTCCATGATGTTTTTCATGATGCGGTCAATATCCAGTTTCAGGTCAATCAGTTTTCCGGAGTGAATGTCAAAAACCCAACCGTGAATCTGAAGCCCTCTTTCGTTGTATGCTTTTTGCACTTCGGCAGTTTTAACCAAATTAACACACTGCTCCTGTACATTTAATTCGACCAGCCTGTTGTATTTTGCAGTTTCATCTTCAATAGCATTCAGTTCATTTTTATGCAGTCTGTATACATCGCGTATATTTCGCAGCCAAGGATTCAGTACACCCAAATCTTCAGCCTGCATGGCTGCTTTTACTCCTCCGCAGAAGTAATGCCCGCAAACCACAACATGGTTGACATGCAAGTAATTCACGGCATAATTCAATACAGACATTACGTTGAGGTCAATACTGATTACCATATTGGCGATATTTCTATGTACAAAAACTTCTCCGGGAGAAACACCCATCAAATCTTCTGCAGTAACACGACTGTCAGAACATCCAATGTAGAGAATATCCGGATTTTGTCCCTTTGATAAGTTTATGAAATAGTCCGGATCTTTTTGCAATTTTTCAGCAATCCATTTTTCATTATTTCGGAATACTTTTTCTAGTTCCATAGTATACGATATAGTTGGAAGATTTTTATAGGATAAAGATAATCAATTAACATAAACCCGAAAAAAAAAGTCACGTTTCAAAAAACATTCCTGAATATAAATTGGCTGGATAACCCGAATAAAACGGTGCTGTCCCGATTGTTGTGACAGCACCTTTATATCACAATCAGATTTTATCTTTTATAATAAGCCACTATACTTGCTTTTGCCAATGTCTGGTTCCAAAGGTTAAAACCGACTACTGCCGGGTTTGTATTTTCGTCCAGTCCTAATTTATCGGTTTTTAAGGCATATACAGTTATAATGTATTGGTGAAATCCGTGTCCTTTTGGTGGACAGGGACCTCCGAATCCTTTGATGCCGTAGTCTGTAATGCTTTGGATAGCTCCTTTTGGGGCCAAGTTCAATTGTACGCCCGCATTGGTCACAAGTTCTTTTGTACTTGCAGGAATGTCAAATACAACCCAATGCCAGAATCCGCTTCCCGTCGGCGCATCGGGATCATACATGGTAATGGCAAAACTTTTTGTTCCCTCGGGTGCGTTTTTCCATGATAATTGAGGTGATTGGTTGTCTCCGGAACAGCCAAAACCACCAAACTCCTGTATTTTTGTAGCTTCTCCTCCAAGATCTTTACTGGATAAGGTAAATGTTTTTTGTGCAAAAAGTGTGACTGAGAACAGCAGGGAAACTACCAGAATAAAGTTTAATTTTTTCATTTTATTACGATTTTAAAATTTTAACAAAGTTAGTTTTCGCAATAAAGGAGGAGCTTAGAGAGATGTTCAAAAACTGTTGCCGGAAGTTCAACTTTTATGATGCTGCCCCGGCGTGGTTCCATATTTTATTTTATAGGCCTGAATAAAACTGGATAAGTTCTCGTAGCCCACTTCGAAATAGATTTCGGTTGCACTTTTGTGTTCTTTGCTAATCAGGTGATGGGCATATTCAAGCCTTTTATTCTGAAACCATTTTACGGGCGATTGTGCGTACTGCTTTTCAAATTCGCGTTTGAAAGTAGAAATACTCATATTACATAAAAAGGCCAGTTCTTTTAAGGTTAGTTTGTTGAGTTGGTTACTTTCTATGGTGCGGATAAATTTTCGGGTACTATCATTATTGTTTGAAATAAGGGAATTCAGAAATTGGGTGCCGTGTAATTCTGTGAGATATAGCATTATTTCCTGAAATTTAACCTCCAGCAGATTGTTCCTTATTTTACCCGAAAGTTTTAAGATGACAGTAAGACTCTGAATAAAGTTCCTGATAAATTCATCGTATTCAAAAGCATGTACGGAGCTGTTTTTCTGGAAATCTGTATTGGTGAATTCTATACTTTCTATAAATTTTGAAAGAGCAGTGTCCGAAAAGAAAAACAGCAGACTTCTGTAATTATTCCTGTCAGATAATTGTTCTGTCATGAGGCAGTGCCCGGATTTCATCAAAACAAATTTCGAGTTGTTTATCGATAAAGAGGAATTGTCGAATATAACGTCTTTATAACCTTCCAACAGAAAACTGAAAGTGTTTTGGTTGAGTATGATTTGTTGTTTGGAAATTTTCCGGGACGAGGAATAATCAAAAATCTGGACGGGTAGAGAGGTGTCTATAAGTAATGCATCAGGAATTGTAATACTATTCATGGCTTTCTAGCTTTTATGCTTTGTGTGGGTGTTGTATTTTTTCAGACAAGATTAGATTTTGAAATACTTGTTAATTGAAAGTCTACCATTAGACCTTACAGTTTTGCCCTTAATGCAAAAGGTGTTTAGTTATCATTTTTTTGCTGGCTCGTAAATTACCCTTTTTGTTCTTCAAAATAAAAAATTTCTTTAAATGTCATTAATATAAAAGCCAAAATCAAGACACTTTTTTGCTGTTTCTGTAGCAATTCCTTATATTTCAATGTTTTATGTGAAATCTGAATCTTTTGTCATGTTCATTTTTGTCTTAGTCCACACAGCCCATAAATTTTAAAGTTGTTATTAGTCGTTGAGTGAATTGATACCTTGTGCTTTTAATTTTTCAAGATGGTCTTTCATTGTCTTAACCTGGTCTGCCGGGTGTCCTTGCCAAATGGTTACTTCTCCAACCACCTTGAAAGGTTGAGTTGAACGATATGATTTTGTTGGATTTCCCGGGAATTTTTTATCAGTCAAATCCGGGTCATCTTCTATTTCACCAGTAGGCTCTACCAAATAAATTCTTTCCTGTCCTTCACCAAAAGCCAGTTCGGCACCCCAGATTGCAGCATCCAATGTTGCGGATAAAAAAATGTATTTTGCATTTTTCTGTTGTCCGTAGTTTGAAGTATAGCCTACTTTAATCAGGTCGCCAATTTTCAAGTCAGCCTTTGTTCCATGAAAATAGGTTTGTTCAAATGGTGTGGGTGTTTGTTCGTTTTTCTTTTGCTCCATTGTCAAATTTATGGTTTTATTATCCTGTTTTCTTTCTGATTAATTTAGAGACAATATAAATGAAGATAAGAAAAAATCCTGTCCGATTATCAAGACAGGATTTTTATAAAAAGTAAATTCCTAAATTCATGAGGGTTTAAAACTTATTCTCAACCTCTGCCGCCTGAAGCATTAAATAATGCAGGTCTGTGTTTTTGACAAAAGGCTTTAGAAGCTCGCTTCCAGGACCAAACATTGCTAATTCAACATAGTCTCCCGAGTGGTCCATACTAATCCAGCCTACAGAATTTGTTTTTTGCTGCATTTCAGAATAAGCCTTGTAAGGCAGTTTTTTATAATTGTACAGGCCTTCTTCTTTGTGCAATCCGTCATAATAGCTTAGTATTGTTTTGGCTTCTTCGTCAGAAGGAGTATGCCCGTTTGCTTTTTCAATAACTTCTTTTACCTGCGAAATCGAAAAATTCGGGCTTATCTGGTTCAGTATCCATTCGTTGGTTTGTGTGTACTTTTGAATGCTGTCAAAATTATCATTGGCATTCTTTCCGTAGATAACACCCGGATTGGCATTTCCGTGGTCGGTTGTAATGATAACCAGGGTTTCTTTGTCTTTTTCGGCAAAGTCTATAGCAACCTTTACGGCTTCGTCAAAAGCAATCTGGTCATTTATCAAAGCTGCAATGTCATTGGCATGGGCAGCCCAATCCACTTTTCCACCCTCAATCTGAAGTACGAATCCGTTTTTGTGACCTTTCATACGGTCAATTGCCTTTTGGGCCATTTCGGCTAGGGTAGGAACTGTTTTCTTTAAATCGTCATTGCTATTTCTGTCTACAGAATAAGGAAGCGCATCATCAGAAAAAACGCCTAATACCGGTTTGTCATTTGAGGTATTGAACATTTCCGAACGTGTTTTGGCAATCTGATAACCTTTTGCCTCGAATGCGGCAAACATGTCTTTTTTATCTTTTCTCGTTTGTGGTGAAAAATAATTTTTACCACCGCCCATCATAATATCAAATCCTAACTCAAGATAAATTTCCGCTATATCATCCTGGCTGTTTCTGCTCTTGCTGTTGACGCAAAATCCGGCAGGAGTGGCATGGGTGATTGGAACTGTGGTGACGCATCCGGCCATTTTTCCGGTCTTTTTGAATTTTTGC
Source organism: Flavobacterium sp. 38-13 (assembly GCF_001899155.1). Lineage (NCBI taxonomy): Bacteria > Pseudomonadati > Bacteroidota > Flavobacteriia > Flavobacteriales > Flavobacteriaceae > Flavobacterium > Flavobacterium sp. 38-13. Next base: position 359,194 of record NZ_MKVG01000007.1, on the reverse strand, counting down.
CAGATAGGAAGATGTGGCTTTCCGTCGGGACCCACATTCAGCGAACCGTTATTCACACGAAAACCGCCGCCCCAGGAGGAACTGGCTGCTGCAGAATCCGTAACAATTGAACTGGCAGAAGCCGTGTCCATTAAAGCTCTTGAAACCCGATTGTCTTTATATAATTGAATCCAATTGGAACCTTTTCCATATTTTCGGTTTAGGAATAAGTCGGCCATATTAAGTGTTCCGGTACTCATTCCGTCGCTAACCAGTAAAATAATATTTTTGGCTTTTTTATTTTTATTAATCGTTTCAAAATCCAAAACATTGGCGTTGCCCTGAAAGGGATTCAAAACTGCAGTTCCGATTGTAAAAAGTGAACCGTTTTTGAAAAATTTCCTTCTATCCATGTGGTAAAATCTTTGTGAAGCCCAAAGATAATGAACAATCATTTTACAGCGATTAACTATTTGTTATTTTATCTGTGAAACTTTTGCAAAAAAAAAGCCCCAAGCAAAAGCTATGGGACCTCTCCTCAAAATATACTTAACCTAACTAATTTTTAGAAACCAGTTCGTAGCTTTTGTCAAACTCCATGACAACCTGATTTCTTATTAAATCTTCAAAATTTTCTCTTTCTCTGATTAGATGCCCTTTCCCTTCATACCATAAGACTTCGGCAGGTTTAAACCTTGAATTATAATTGGATGACATCGAAAAGCAATAGGCGCCCGCATTCCTGAAACACAGTACATCACCTTCTTTGATTTCGGCAATTCTTCGATTGTTGGCAAAGGTGTCTGTTTCGCATATATAACCAACGACAGAATAAAAGCGTTCTTTACCTTTCGGGTTGGAAATGTTTTCGATATGGTGCTGCGAACCGTAAAACATAGGTCTTATCAAATGGTTGAACCCGCTATCGATTCCGGCAAAAACAGTAGAAGTTGTTTGTTTTACTACATTTACTTTTGCGAGGAAGAAACCGGCTTCGCTAACCAGAAATTTACCGGGTTCGAATGCAAGAGTCAAATCACGGCCATATTCCTTACAGAAGGCATTAAAGCGCTTGCTTAATTTTTTGCCCAGCTCTTCAATATTGGTTTCGATATCGTCTTTCTTGTAGGGTACTTTGAAACCGCTGCCAAAATCAAGAAATTCCAGATTGCCGAAATGTTTTGCCGTATCAAAAAGTATTTCGGCTGCATACAGAAATACCTCAATATCCAGAATATCGGAACCGGTGTGCATGTGAATTCCATTGATGTTCATACCGGTGTTTTCAACAATACGCAATAGGTGAGGCATCTGATGTACCGAAATTCCAAACTTGCTGTCAATATGTCCTACAGAAATATTGGCATTTCCACCAGCCATGACATGCGGATTGATTCTGATGCATACTGGGATTGATGGATATTTTGCTCCAAAATGTTCCAGCACCGATAAGTTGTCGATATTAATCTGAACGCCAAGGTGGGCCGCTTCTTCAATTTCTTCAAAGGAAACACCATTAGGAGTGTAGATGATTTTGTCCGGCGAAAACCCGGCATGCAATCCCAACTGCACTTCCTGAATGGAAACGGTGTCCAGACCTGACCCCATTTCTTTTAGAAGTTTTAGGATTGATATGTTTGATAATGCTTTTACAGCATAATTTATACGCAGGCTTCCAACCTTTGAAAATGCATCCGTCAGTCGTGTATATTGAGACTGGATTTTTGCAGCATCATATACATACAGCGGACTTCCGAATTCTTCTGATAATTGCAGTAAATCTTTCGTTTGCATAACATTAATTCTTTATATGCAAAACTATAATCTAATTCTTTATGAGGCAAAATAATAACTAATATTAACAAAAAACAACAAATTGTTTTATTTTAAACTTTTAATGATTTGAAATAAATGTTTTTTAACGAATAAATTTAAGAATTAATCCATCTGCTTCACCCTGGTTAATCTGTAATGAGGCGGCGGTTGTAGAATAGCAACCATAATTTACTCCTTCAAGGAATATGTTTTTGTTACACGTTCCCGGAGATACATCATGGCTTTCGATAAAATAACCGTAATTGCCTGACTCAAAAACGTCCTGTTTGGAATCGTCTGTATTGTTGTTTACGACTGTGAAAGTATGGTTGGATGTATTGAAGTTCCATTGTATGGTTCCCGGCTCAAACTGATGCCTGATTCCGGCAATGGTACCATTGACTTCTATTAATTTCCATGTTCCTTGTAATGAAGTATCATTCGTATTGTCGTCATCATTATTGCAACCAGATAACAGTATCATTGCAAACAGGCTTAAGAGTTGAAGTGTTTTCATGATTATTTGTTTTGATAAGTGATTTTTTGTTTTTGATGTATAATAAAGATGTTAAAAAAATAAAAAAGTTGCTTCTGATTTGTGTTTTTAATAAAAAATATGGAATATCAAAAGTTCGTTAATAGACAAAAAAGTTATATCAAAATAGGCATGCAGGTATCAAATAAAAGAAATAATTCTTTCGCTGATTAGATGAAAATTGTATTTTTGTGGCACTTTTAAAAAGTCAAAAAACTTCAATATGGATATACACGAATACCAAGGAAAAGAAATATTAGCCAGCTACGGCGTGAAAGTTCAACGTGGTTATGTTGCCAATAATCCTCAGGAAGCTGTTGCGGTTGCAAAGCAGTTAACAGCTGAAACAGGAACGGGATGGCACGTGATTAAAGCTCAGGTTCACGCAGGTGGAAGAGGAAAAGGTGGAGGTGTGAAATTGGCTAAAAATTTACAGCAGGTAGAAGAGTTGGCAGAACAAATCATAGGAATGCAATTGATTACTCCTCAAACTTCTGCTGAGGGAAAAAAAGTACACAAGGTTTTGGTTGCTGAGGATGTTTACTATCCTGGTGAAAGCGAAACTTCAGAATTCTATATGTCAGTTTTATTGAATAGAGGTAAAGGCCGTAACATGATTATGTATTCTACTGAAGGTGGAATGGACATTGAAGAAGTTGCTGAAAAAACACCTCATTTGATTTTTACAGAAGAAATCGATCCTACTGTAGGATTGCAGGCTTTCCAGGCAAGAAGAATTGCATTTAATCTTGGGCTTTCCGGAAATGCTTTTAAAGAAATGGTTCAGTTTGTAGATTCTCTATACAAAGCTTATGTTGGTTCAGACGCTTCTATGTTTGAAATCAACCCGGTTTTAAAAACATCTGACAACAAAATTATTGCTGTTGATGCAAAAGTTAATTTAGATGACAATGCATTGTACAGACACCCGGCTTTGGCAGAAATGCGCGATATCCGTGAAGAAAATCCTATCGAGGTTGAAGCAAAAGCGGCAGGTCTTAATTATGTTGACCTTGACGGAACTGTAGGCTGTATGGTTAACGGTGCCGGTCTTGCTATGGCAACAATGGACTTGATTAAATACGCAGGTTTTGAGCCGGCTAACTTCCTTGATGTAGGAGGAACTGCTGATGCTAAACGTGTGGAATTGGCTTTCAGAATTATCCTTAAAGATCCAAACGTAAAAGCTATCCTGATTAACATTTTTGGAGGAATCGTTCGTTGTGACCGTGTTGCTCAAGGTGTTATTGATGCCTACAAAAACATGGGTGACAGCATTAATGTGCCAATCATTGTTCGTTTGCAGGGAACTAACGCAGAACTTGCTAAAGAAATGATTGACAACTCTGGAATGCCGATTTTATCTGCAGTACAATTCCAGGAAGCAGCAGACCAGGTAAAGGCTGCACTTAGCTAATAATCTATTTTCATTCAATAAAAAAATCCTAATCGAAAGATTAGGATTTTTTGTTTTATTCCAGTTGAAGCAATGCTTCATAGGGATTTCCCTGTAAGCCTAAGAGCAGTGCAAAAGCAGGTTCAGTCTTATAGCCCCGTTCTTTTAATTCGAGTATTTCTTTTCGGAATTCTTCTCCCTGCTGTTCTAAAATTTTATACTCTATGAGCATATGGCGGTAACCATATTGTTTTTCTACAGCTATAGCTTGTCCAAAAATTTCTATTTCGAAATTGCCCAGGATAAAGCTTGAGATTATCGTTTCATGACCATTGATTATGGTTTCAGAAATTTGAAACCCGGCTTTATTTCCAAAAGTATCTTTAATATAATTATGGAAAGCATTTTTGTTAGTCCAACAACAGGCAATATCCAAATCGCTTGAGGAAATATCAATAGATATTGGAATCGTTCCTACCAGTACCGGACTAAACTCTGAAAGTTTTTCAAGAACCGCATGCTGCATTAAGGTCTGATAGGCTTCCCGCTGTCTGTTATTTCCGGATTTAAGATATTCTATCGTTAGAAAATCAATCAACTTATCCTTTTTTGTTTTTACCGTTGTTGAATTTTACTTTTTCTACAGGATTGAACTTGCTTTCAACTTTTTTAGGCTTAAAGTTTTTTGCAGGAGATTTTACAATTAGTTTTTTGGGAGTTTCTTTTGGAGTAACCTTTTTGGTTGCCGACTTTAACTGCGCCTTGTTTTTATTGATTACATCCATGGCGTTGGTAGGATTTTCTTTTGTTCCGCGCAAATGAATAATCAGGCCGTTTAGAAAATTGCGTAGTACCTGATCCCCACATTCCATATAGTTTGGATGGTCATGTGCCCTGAAAAAAGCGCCTAATTCGGCTTTGGAGATTCTGAAATCTACCAATTGTAGTATGTCTACTATCTGGTCATCACGAAGCTGTAAAGCTACGCGAAGCTTTTTGAAAATATCGTTGTTGTTCATATCCTTGATTTGTTGCAAAGATAGATTATATTTTAGAAATACCCTGCCAGAGTTCCAAACTCTGAATAACCCCGCCAGGGTTTTAAACCCTGGCGGGGTAAGGTTATTTACAACAACCACAAAACAGCTTTCGCAAATCCTTCACGCCATAATTTTTCGCCATGTTGCCCGCCTTTTACAATAACGGTTTTGTCCAGCTTCAGGCAGTAACACCTGTTATGGTCCAAAAGTTTTTTTATTTTTTGGGCATCAATAACCATGTCGTCACTTTCGGAATCGCCATACAGGAAATAGATTTTAGCTTTGATTTTTTCTGATTTTTCAGTTAGGGTGTATATTTCGTCTGAAAACCAAAATGAAGGTGAGAAAACACCCGCTTTTCCAAAAACTTCCGGATATTTTAATACGGCATAATACGAAACAAGCCCTCCTAAAGAACTCCCGAAAATTACAGTATTGCTGGCATTGGTTTTAGTCCTGTAATTTTTATCAACATAGGGTTTTAATGTGTTTACAATAAAATCCAGATAATCATCAGCTTTGCCGCCACCATGTTTTTTATTTGGAAAAGGTGTGAGTTCGTCTACCCGTTTTTCGTTTCCATGTTCAATGCCAATAACAATAACCTGGGCTTTGAGGCTGTCCAATGTTTCGTCAACATTCCATTCGCCAGCAAAAGAAGTTTTGGCATCAAACAGGTTTTGCGCATCGTGCATATAGATTACAGGATATTTTTTAGTGGAAGTCAAGTAGTTCTTTGGAAGATAAACCCATATTTTCTTTTTAGATTTTAATTGGGGCGCTTCTATCTCAAGAGTGCTGACCTGTGATGAGGCCGTACTTTCCTGTGCTTTTAGATTCAGAAAAAGACAGAACAGGAAAATTGTGAATAAATATCTCAAAGGAATAATTTTAGGGATGGACAAAAAAGAATATTTTAGCTAAAAATAAGGATTTAATGAACACCTACGAACAAAAGTTAAGTCTTCTTGCCGAAATGATTGCCTTTGCTATTGTGGACGGAAAGCTCCACGATAGAGAATATCAATTTTTAAGTATTGTCGCTCAGGAACTAAAAGTCAAAAGTGAGGACTTTAAAAATCTTTTCCATGAGGAATTAAAAGCGCTTCCTATAAAATCAGAACAGCAACGAATCCAGCAATTTTACAGACTGGCTTTATTGATGCACTGTGATGGCGTATTGCATGAAAAAGAAGTAATAGCCATCAAACAGATGGGTGTAAATATGGGATTAAATCCTTTTGCTATCAAAAGAATTCTAAAAGCAATGGAGGAATCGCCAAACGGAATGATCGACCCTGAAATGTTGATTGAAATTTTTAAGGAACAGTTGAATTAGCTTATATCTTTTCCTGCAAGGCCTTTATTTCATCCCTGTATTTCGCCGCCTGCATAAAATCCAAATCTTTTGCTGCTTTTTCCATCGCTTTTCTGGCCTCACGGATTTTTTTCTCAATTTCTGGTTTTGTCAGGTATTGACTTTCCGGTTCGGCAGCTTTCATGGCCTGCTTTTCAAAATATTGGGTGGAAACGGAGTTTCGGGCTAAGGTACTGTCGATTTTCTTGTTCAGGGCTTTTGGTAACAGATTGTGTTCTTTATTGTAATTAATCTGTTTTTCCCTTCTGTAATTGGTCTGGTCAATGGTTTTTTGCATGCTGGCCGTAATCTTGTCGGCATACATAATGGCTTTTCCGTTGATATTTCTTGCCGCTCTTCCTACGGTTTGGGTGAGCGAACGTGTATTTCTTAAAAAACCTTCCTTGTCGGCATCCAAAATGGCCACTAGTGATACTTCCGGAAGGTCTAATCCTTCCCTTAGCAGGTTGACACCAATTAACACATCAAAAAGTCCTTTTCGCAAATCCTGCATGATTTCTACACGTTCCAGTGTGTCTACTTCAGAGTGAATATAACGACAACGGATGGCTACTTTGGCAAGGTATTTTGTGAGTTCCTCCGCCATTCTTTTTGTAAGCGTGGTTACCAAAACACGTTCGTCCAATTCAACGCGCTGTTGTATTTCTTCAATAAGGTCGTCAATCTGGTTCAGGCTTGGGCGTACTTCAATTATAGGGTCCAGTAATCCTGTCGGGCGAATAATCTGTTCGACATAAACACCTTCTGATTTTTCCAATTCATAATCAGCCGGAGTTGCAGATACGTAAATAACCTGATTCTGCATGGCTTCAAATTCTTCAAACTTCAGAGGACGGTTGTCCATAGCAGCAGGAAGTCGGAAGCCGTATTCCACCAGATTTTCTTTTCTGGAGCGGTCACCGCCATACATGGCGTGAACCTGTGAAACGGTAACGTGGCTTTCGTCTACCACCATAAGATAGTCTTTCGGGAAATAATCCAAAAGACAGAAAGGTCTTGTACCCGGAAGTCGGCCGTCAAGATATCTCGAATAATTTTCAATACCGGAACAATAGCCTAATTCGCGAATCATTTCGAGGTCGAAGTTGGTACGTTCTTCCAAACGTTTTGCTTCAAGGTGTTTTCCTATTTCTTTGAAATAATCTACCTGTTTTACCAAATCCTGTTGAATTTCCCAGATAGCGCCGTTCAGTACTTCGGGAGAAGTCACAAACATATTGGCCGGATAAATATTCAGATTGGTGTATTTTTCCAATACCAACGAGGTTTTTGGGTCAAAAGCTTCAATTTCTTCAATTTCATCACCAAAAAAATGTATTCTGAAAGGTTCGTCTCCATAACTTGGAAATACTTCTACCGTATCGCCCTTGATGCGGAAAGAGCCGGGATTGAATTCGGCTTCAGTTCGGGCATACAATGCCTGTACTAATTTGTGCAATAGTTTTGTTCTGGAAATTACCTGGTTTCTTTCTAAAGAAACGACATTCTTTTGGAATTCCACAGGGTTACCAATACCATACAGGCAGGAAACAGAAGAAACAACCAAAACGTCTCTGCGTCCGGAAAGCAGGGAAGAGGTAGTACTCAATCGCATTTTTTCCAATTCCTCATTAATGGAAAGGTCTTTTTCAATATAAGTACCGGTTACAGGAATAAAAGCTTCCGGTTGATAATAGTCGTAGTAAGAAACAAAATATTCTACTGCATTGTTTGGGAAAAACTGCTTGAACTCGGAATAGAGCTGGGCTGCAAGCGTCTTGTTGTGAGCCAACACAAGTGTGGGTCTTTGTACTTCCTGAATAACGTTTGCCATCGTAAACGTTTTTCCTGAACCTGTGACTCCCAATAGCGTCTGGAAGCGTTCTCCGTCCTTAATGCCCTTGCTTAATTTTTCAATGGCTTGTGGCTGGTCGCCGGTAGGTTTGTAATCAGATACGACTTGAAATTTCATGTGGGATTGAAGTTTAAGTAACAAAGTTACAAAGGAAAACAGGAAAAAAACTTTAGGAAACCTTAAAAGTTATGTCTTGATAAAAAGTATCTATTCCAACAGGTTGTTGATTTTTGCATATTGCAAAAGCATGATGGTTTTGGCATCTTTTATTTCCCCGGTTTCAATCATCTGCATGGCTTTTTCAAAAGGAATTTCAAGAACATCAATATTTTCATGCTCGGTAGAAAGCCCGCCACCTTCGCTTACTTTCATGTCTTTTGAATACTCGGCTACAAAGAAGTAGATGATTTCTGTAACGGAGCCGGGCGACATATAGGCTTGGAAAACTTTTCGAACCTGAGTAAGACTGTATCCGGTTTCTTCTTCGGTTTCACGTTTGATGCATTCTTCAGGATTTTCTTCTTCCAGAAGCCCGGCACAGGCTTCTATAACCATTCCTGTTTCATTGCCGTTTACAAAAGTAGGCATACGGAACTGGCGGATAAGGATGACTGTTTTTTGTGTTTTGTTGTAAAGAAGAATAGTAGCGCCATTACCACGGTCGTAGACTTCTCTGGATTGGGTTTCCCAACTGCCGTCTTTTTTTTGGTAATCAAAGACAATCTTTTTGAGGATGTACCAGTTGTCTGAAAGAATTTCAGAACTTTTTATTTTTATAGCCGGGTTGGTCATATCGTATGAGATTTGGTTTTAATACTTAATCAAAACATTCCATTAATAATAAATCGCCTTCTTTGTGCTCAATAGTTACTATGCCATCTTGCGCGGCATGGTTACTGCTTCCGGTTCTATAGCCCATGGTCAGGGTTTCGTCGTGTAGGAGGTAGTCGAGATTGGTTGACGTGATGCCGTGAACAGTTCCTACCGGAATAATTGAAATAGGAAACCCTTTAGGGTACCATTTTTCGTATCGTTTTGGCAATTGGAAAATTTTAGAATGGTCGTCAAGAATAACGATTTTCAACTTGTCTTGAAAACGTACAATATTGGTCATATTAGTGATGGTATGGTCGGCCCTGCGTCCGGTAGCCCATATAACATTTACGGCTTTGTGTCCTTTTTCGACCAAATAGTCGAAAGCCTTTTCCAAATCTGTTTTTTCCTGGTCGGGTGCATACACGATTTCTAACGGAAATTGCAGAGCCTTGTAATATTCGATATCCAAACCGTTGTCAAAATCGCCTAACAGCACATCGACTTTAATGCCTAATGGCAATACTCTTTCTATGGCAGAATCCAAAACAATGACTAAAGGTGACCATTCTAACAATTGCCCCATTAGTTCACTGCTGCATGAAGCTCCATTGGCAATGATTAAAGCAGGTTCCTGGTCGTCTCGGACAATATGGTGGCTTGACATTTTTTAATTATGAATTGCGAATTATGAATTACGGATAAATGATTGAAACGTAAAAATATAAAAAAGACGACCGTTTACAGTCGTCTTTTTTTATAAAATAAATTAAAAAGATTAAGCCAGTTTAGCCAATGCTTTATTTAATGTTTCGCTTGGTCTCATGGCTTTGTCGGTCAAATTAAAATCAGGCTTGTAATAACCGCCAATTTCCTGGTGTTTTCCTTGAGCGCCAATTAATTCTTCATTGATTTTAGCTTCGTTATCAGTAAGTTCTTTAGCTATTTCAGTAAAGGTTGCCTTCAATTCAGCATCTTTATTCTGAGCTGCTAAAGCTTGCGCCCAGTATAAGGCAATGTAAAAGTGCGAACCTCTGTTGTCAATCTGTCCTACTTTTCGGGCTGGCGATTTGTCATTGTCTAGGAATTTCTCTGTAGCCTGGTCTAAAGTTTCAGAAAGAACCAATGCTTTGGAGTTGTTCAGGGTTTGTCCTAAGTGTTCCAAAGAAGCTCCAAGAGCCAAAACTTCCCCAAGAGAATCCCAACGCAGGTAGCCTTCTTCGATGAATTGTTCTACGTGTTTTGGTGCAGAACCTCCGGCTCCGGTTTCAAATAAACCGCCACCATTCATCAAAGGAACGATAGAAAGCATTTTGGCTGAAGTTCCAAGTTCAAGAATAGGGAATAAGTCAGTCAGGTAATCACGCAAAACATTTCCTGTTACAGAAATTGTGTCTTTTCCGTCCTTGATTCTTTCCAAAGAAAGTTTCGTTGCTTCAACCGGATTCATAATTTTAATGTCCAATCCGTTTGTATCGTGGTCTTTTAAGTAAAGTTTTACTTTTTCGATTAACTGTCTGTCATGGGCTCTGTTTTCATCCAACCAGAAAATAGCAGGAGTGTCAGATAATCTGGCTCTGTTTACAGCCAGTTTTACCCAGTCCTGAATTGGAGCGTCTTTTACCTGGCACATTCTGAAAATATCGCCTTTTTCTACTTTTTGTTCTGTCAGGACTTCTCCTTTTGAGTTAATGACTTTTACGGTTCCATCTGCTGTCATCTGGAAAGTCTTGTCATGCGAACCATATTCTTCTGCGGCCTGTGCCATCAAACCTACGTTTGGAACGCTTCCCATTGTTCTTGGGTCGAAAGCCCCGTTTTTCTTGCAGAAGTCGATAGTAGCAACATAAACACCGGCATAAGAACGGTCCGGAATGATTGCTTTTGTATCTTGTCCTTTTCCGTCTTTGTTCCACATTTGTCCTGAAGTACGAATCATTGCCGGCATAGAAGCGTCAACGATTACGTCAGAAGGAACGTGCAGGTTGGTAATTCCTTTATCAGAATTTACCATAGCAATAGCAGGCCCGTTTTCATAAACTGCATTCAGGGCGGCTTCTATTTCTGCCTGTTTCGGATGTCCGGCAATTTTTGCATAAACATCACCCAATCCGTTTTTAGTATCGATGCCAAGTTCTGCAAACAGGTCTTTGTATTTTTCAAAAACAGGAGCAAAGAAAACATCTACGATGGCTCCGAAGATAATCGGGTCAGAAACCTTCATCATCGTTGCCTTTAAGTGTACAGAAAATAAAACACCTTTTGCTTTGGCATCTTCAATTTCTTTAGAGATAAAGCTTTTTAATGCTTTCATGCTCATTACTGAGCTATCAATAATTTCTCCGGCTTTTAGCGGAGAAGTGTCTTTTAATAATTTTGTAGTGCCGTCATTACCTACGAATTCAATTTTGAAAGTATCGGCATCCTTGATAGTTACGGATTTTTCACTTCCGTAAAAATCGCCTTCGCTCATGCTGGCTACGTGGGTTTTTGAATCTGCGCTCCAGGCACCCATAGAATGCGGGTGTTTTTTAGCATAGTTCTTTACTGCTTTTGGAGCTCTTCTGTCAGAGTTTCCTTCACGCAGAACCGGGTTTACAGCAGAACCAAGTACTTTAGCATATTTAGCCTTGATAGCTTTTTCTTCGTCTGTCTGAGGGTTTTCAGGAAATTCAGGAAGGTTATATCCTTGTGCCTGTAATTCTTTGATGGCTTCTTTCAATTGAGGAACCGAAGCTGAAATGTTAGGTAATTTGATAATGTTTGCTTCTGGTGTTGTGGCCAGTTTTCCAAGGTCGGCAAGATTATCATTGATTTTCTGTTCCGGTGTAAGAAAGTCTGAAAGGTTGGCGATGATTCTTCCGGCCAGTGAAATATCTTTGGTTTCAACAGTAATTCCTGCCGGAGCAGTGAAGGCCTTTACGATTGGTAAGAATGAGTGGGTAGCAAGCATCGGAGCTTCGTCCGTAATTGTATAAGAAATCTTAGCTTTATCTGACATTTTCGAAAAAAATTTGTTTGTTTATTCTTGTTTGTAAGGATTGCAAATATATGAAAACGATAACGAATTAAAGAATTTAGAGAAAACGAAAACGTTTGATTTAAGGAATTGGTAATTAAAAGATTGATAAATGCGAAATCAGTAAATAACTGTAAAATTTTAACGCGGATATTTTATAAGTTGGGAAATATTTTAGTGGCTTTGTGGCTTTGCGAGCAAACTATTTCACGCAAAGACGCAGAGCCGCAAATTTTATTACTATTGAATTTGTATATGGGGTAGTAACTTTTTTTTTAAAATAAAAGCAGCTATAAGATGAAACCTATAGCTGCTGGTAAGCTGTTTATAAGAAGATTTTAATAGAATAAATAATCGGCAGCGCTATTGCTGTCTTTGTTGATGGCTTTCGGGAATCCGTTTTCGTTGTATTCGTACGTATTCATAACTTCAACTACACTCGGGTCTTGAATAAGGCTGTTGCTGATGCAGTTTTTTGAGCTTCCCACATTAGTCGTAAAGCCATTAAAATGTACCGAATTGTAAAAATAATGATACAGGGATAGCTTATTATATCCGGTAACATTTTTTAAAGGATGGTTTTTATTATCGTAAGTATATCTTACAGAAGGTCTTGGCCTTCCGCCATTCAAATAGACATATTCTGAAATTTCATCGTCTTTCATCGTAAAATACCCTACAAAATCATAAGAACTTCTATAGGCTCTGGCGACAAAATTTACGGTATCCTGTCCAACATAGGTAAACTCAACAGTCAATGGGTTGTCACTTTCCTGGACGAATTTTTTTAATTTCCCATTAGGAAGGTATTCAAATTCTACCGTTTGCGTTAATGTATTGTCGGTGTCCGGATTGGTGTACCAGCTAATTTTTGAGATATTGTTTCCGTTGTAATCAAATTTTTTATTTTCCCTGACGCTTCTGGCTTCCAGTAATTTTTTGCCGTCATATTTATAAAGCGTTTCGTAGCTTGTGCCATTGCTTTGAGTGATGGTCTTTTTTAAGAGCACATCGGCTGTGGTATCATGCGGTTGCGATGAGTCGTCGTTCGAGCATGAAAGAAGTATGGCAAGACAAAATAGTAAAGCTATTTTTTTCATAATGTCTGATTTTAGGAAAGTTGCATGCAATAGGTAAAGGTATGATTTTTTATTTCATATTGTATCTTAAAAATTGGGCATAAAAAAATCCCGAAGTAATTCGGGATTTTTTTATAACTAAAAGACGTTAGATTATCTTCTCTTGTCTTTAATTTTAGCTTTTTTACCTGTAAGTTCTCTGAAGTAGAAAATTCTTGCTCTACGAACTTTACCGGTTTTGTTGATTTCAATTTTCTGTAAAGCAGGCATATTCACAGGGAAGATACGCTCAACTCCAACAGAACCAGACATTTTACGGATTGTAAAAGTTTCAGTCGTTCCAGAACCTCTTCTTTGGATTACAACTCCTTTGAAGAACTGAGTTCTTGTTTTTTCACCTTCTTTAATTTCGTAGTAAACTGTGATTGTGTCACCAGCTCCGAATTCAGGAAAATCTTTTTTTGTTACAAATTCGTCTTTAACGAATTTCATCAAATCTGCCATTTTGTTTGATTTAAATATTTGATTATCAGAGCAACATTCACGATTATCGCCAGAGGTTGGTCCAAAGTGGGTGCAAAGATAGGAAAAGTTATGAATTATGAAATATGAATGGGAAATTTTTTTATGAAAAATATGAATGAATGAAGAAGGAAATAGTAAATGTAAGTCTGCAGATAGCAGTTTTAAGTTTGCAGATTACATAATTTCAAGCATTAAAAAGCCACTCCTTGTAATTCGGGTGGTTTGTATTGAAGTTATTTTTTTAATATTCAATAAATTATCATTATCTTTGAAGGATTATTAACCCGGATTTACCGAAAGCTACTTTCAAAGCGAAACTTTCTAAACCTCTAAAGATTTTCTTTCAAACTAACTTTTTGCAAGTTCATAAAGAAAATCTTATGGTTATCTCAAAAAACATTTATCTCGCGGATGATGACTGGGATGATGTCGAATTTTTCAAGGATGCGCTAAATGAAATAACTTTTGGCTTCCATCTTACGATTTCCAGCAACGGACAGGAGCTTCTGGATAAGCTTCATAACAGCTGTCTGCTTCCTGATATAATCTTTATCGACCTAAACATGCCTATCATGGACGGTTTTGAAGCCTTATCCCTGATAAAAACGGATGAAGTCTTAAATTCAATACCTACGGTAATATATTCTACAAGTTCAAACATGAACCACATTACAAAAGCCTATGAACTGGGAGCAAGCTCCTATTTCAAGAAGCCTTCCGATTTCAAATCATTAAAAAATGAGCTTGAAAAGGTTTTGTTAATTGACTGGAAAAATTTTATACAATCTATAGAATAGGTTAGCCATTAAAAAGCCACTTCAACAGGGGTAAAATTTAATTCTGCTTTTACGGTTGGTTGCTAGTCGTCTGCCTTCAGAAATCTAAAATCTAAAATCTAAAATCTGAAATCTGAAATCTGAAATCTGAAATCTGAAATCTACCTATCCAGCAAATCCGGTCTTCTATTCTTCGTATGCTCAAAAGCTTTGTCCTCACGCCATTGGTCAATTTTGGCAAAATGCCCGCTTAGTAAAATATCCGGTACTTTCCAGCCTTTGTAGTCGGAAGGTCGCGTGTAGATTGGCGGCGATAACAGGTTGTCTTGAAAGCTGTCTGTCAAGGCTGAGGTTTCATCACTTAATACACCAGGAATCAGTCGGATTAAAGCGTCAGACAATACAATAGCTCCTAACTCTCCACCCGAAAGCACATAATCTCCAATCGAAATTTCCTTTGTAATCAGGTGGTCACGAACCCTTTGGTCGACACCTTTATAATGACCACACAAAATGATAATGTTTTCTAATGATGACATCTTATTGGCCATGCCCTGATTTAGGGTTTCTCCGTCCGGAGTCATGTAGATGATTTCATCGTAATCGCGCTCACTTTTCAATTTTGCAATACAATCATCAATAGGCTGGATCATCATTACCATTCCGGCACCGCCGCCAAATTGATAGTCGTCAACATTCTTCTGCTTATTTGTTGTATAGTCTCTCAAATTATGAAAATGGACTTCTACCAGTCCTTTGTCAATCGCTCTTTTCATGATAGAGGCTTCGAAAGGGCTTCTTAATAATTCGGGAAGTACGGTGATAATGTCGATTCTCATTTTGGGATTATAGGATTTTAGATTTAGGATTTTAGATTTATGATTTCAGTTCAAAAATCTTAAATCACAAATCAAATATTATTTTAAGCTCCGAATTGTTTTAAATGGTGGTCCAGGTGTTTCCATTGCATATAATCCCATTCTTCGGTAGTAAGATTTCCGAAAAAAGGATGCTTTGGGTTTTTTATTGCTTTTGGACCTTCATTGGCAAATTTTGAAATCAGGGAAATCAGTTCTGTTTTTGACTGTTCAAAATCAGGGTGTCCTTTTACGATAAATTCTTTTGCCGTAGGAAGGTTTCTTTTAATTGGGTTTTTGCTGGTCAAACTTTTTTTGGCCAATTTTCCAAATAATAAGGCCATAAACCCAACTTTAATTTTTAGTTCTCCAAAAGCAACCTTGATGGGCATCTGGCAATGCACAAGCATCTGGCTTACATTCATCGTTCCCCATTCATTATGAGTAATTGGAGTGAGCGTCTCAATGCGCTCAATTAGTTTCTTATTTCCTTCTGGATGAAAAATGCTGTTCATGTGGTTGGTTATTTTATTTCAGAACGGAGAATTCTCTTTTTTCTGTGACGCAAATTTAAGTAAATACCTAGTTTCTTTGTTTGACCCAGGTCATTAATTGTATTTATTTTCACATTTTAATTCGTAATTTTGCGTGATTCAAAAATAAAATTAATAAAATGGAAAACGGAATATACGCAAAATTCAATACTCCAAAAGGGGCAATCTTAGTGAAATTGACTCATGATAAGACGCCTGGAACTGTAGGTAACTTTGTTGGATTGGCTGAAGGGAATTTAGAAAATAAATCAAGACCACAAGGAAAGCCTTATTATGACGGGCTTAAATTTCACCGCGTGATTCCTGATTTCATGATTCAGGGAGGTTGTCCGCAAGGAACAGGAACGGGTGGTCCTGGTTACCAGTTCGACGATGAATTCCATCCGGAATTGAAACACGATAAGCCTGGTGTATTGTCTATGGCTAATTCAGGTCCGGGTTCTAACGGTTCACAATTTTTTATCACGCACGTTCCAACCAGTTGGCTGGATAACAAACATACTGTTTTTGGCCATGTGGTAGAAGGACAGGATGTTGTGGATGCGATTGCTCAAGGCGATGAAATCCAAAGCATTGAAATTATCCGCGAAGGAGACGAGGCTAAAAAATGGAATGCTATTGAGGCTTTCAGAGTATTTGAAGGTTCCCGTGCAAAACGCGAAGCACAGGCTAGAGAAGAAGCCGAAGCCAAAATGGAAAAATTGGCTGCAGGATTCGATAAGACCGAAAGCGGGCTCCGTTATAAAATGATTCAAAAAGGGAACGGTAAAAAAGCAGAAAACGGCAAAGTGGTTTCTGTTCATTACACAGGACAGTTGGAAGATGGAAAAGTATTCGATTCTTCTTATCCAAGAAAAAAGCCGATTGAATTTCCTTTAGGAAAAGGCCATGTAATTGAAGGATGGGATGAAGGAATCGCTTTGCTTCAGGTTGGAGACAAGGCTCGTTTTGTTATACCATCACATTTAGGGTATGGTTCTCGCGGTGCCGGAGGTGTTATTCCTCCAAATGCTACTCTGGTTTTTGACGTAGAATTAATGGATGTAAAATAATCAGATTTCGATTTATAGTTGTTAAAAGCACCTCATTCGGGGTGCTTTTTTCTTGGAATGCTATTTGCTTTTGTATTTTTGTCCTTACTAACATTCATCCGATGCGTTTTTTATTTTTTATTCTTTTTCTGTTTTCACTTTCTTCAAAAGCCCAGGTTGCTCAGCATTGCGGTTATGATTTTACGTCTTATTTTGTATTGAATGTGCACGAAGCAGGCAAAAAAGAGAATATTCCCGGATTAAAAATTACAATTATCAACGGCTTGGGTCTTGATTTGCTGAATATCAATAACCTATACAGCTGGACAAGTGCCGGAAAACCATTGACTTTTACGGCCAATTATAAAGTGGACGATAAGGGCAATAGAATAACAAGCGATTCTAAAGTTTCAAAAGAACGCTGGTTTTTTCCTTTCGCAAAAGACAATTACCTGCTTTCTGTTAAAAACACGTTTCCGGGTGATGATTTTAGTCTGAAAGTTGAAGATGTTGACGGTGAGGAAAATGGAGGTCATTTTAAAACACAAATCGTTAAGCTAAATAGCTTTAATATGTATGTCTTATGTTCCAGCAAAGCTCGTGAAACACAGTTTGGCCCTAAGATGAATCGCTCGATTGATATTGTGTTGGAAAAGAAATAAATAACTATCGGGAAGTTTATGCCTGATAGGTAACATCCACTATTTCTAGATTAAGAATTTTGCGGCTCTGCGCCTTTGCGTGAAATAGTTGCTCGCAAAGGCGCAGAGCCGCTAAGCAAGAAAAGAAATTTTCAGATAATCAAAAGAAATTATTATTTCCACTTAATATTGCAGCCCAGACTTGGTTTTTGGATTTCCGGAAGGCTTCTGTTGTAAATCAATGCGTCGATTGCATTTCTCAAGTCACTGCCACTTAAAGGGATTCCGTTTGAGGGTCTTGAATCGTCTAGCTGTCCTCTATAAAATAATTTGTCCTGCGAATCAAAAAGATAAAAATCAGGGGTACAGGCTGCATCAAAAGCTTTGGCGACTTCCTGAGTTTCGTCATAGAGATAGGGAAAGTCAAAACTGTTGTTGAAAGCAAATTCAGTCATCATTTCCGGTCCGTCCTGCGGATATTTTTCAACATCATTACTGCTAATTGCAATAATTCCGATACCTTGTACGCGGTAATCATTGGCAACCATCAAAATTTCCGGCAAGGCATGGATAACATAAGGGCAGTGGTTGCAAATAAACATAACCAAAGTACCTTTTTTGCCTTTCAGGTCATCAAAAGAATAGTAAAAATTAGAATTGGTGTCTTTTAGCCTGAATTGTGGAGCAGAAGTCCCAAGAGGGAGCATGTTTGATGGTGTTTTTGCCATGGCAGTTGGAATAAAATTTGAGCTTTAAATATAGGCAGAAATTTTCGAAATTTGAAAAACAGTATTTAGAATAGAAAATTAAAATTATGAATTCAGAATTACAGAATAATTTATCATGGTCCGAATTTGAAAAAGTAGAAATGAGGGTTGGAACCATTATAGAAGCGAATGATTTTCCGGAAGCCAGAAAGCCGGCCTATCAGCTGGTTATTGATTTTGGTACCGAAATTGGAATCAGAAAGACTTCCGCCCAAATCACCAAACATTATGAAAAGGCTGATTTAGTTGGCAGGCAAATTGTTTCCGTTGTAAATTTTCCTAAAAAGCAGATTGGCAAATTCATGAGCGAATGCCTGGTTTTAGGAGCAGTAGGCGAGGAAGGCTCTGTTATTTTATTGTCTCCGGATTTTAAGGTCGAAAATGGTTTGAGAATTGGCTAAAAAAAACAGCCTCTTGTGAGGCTGTTACTATAACTATAAAATTGAATTAGTTGACTGTTTGTCCTTGTTTATTAATGTAAAAAACATCATTGCCTTTTCTGACTTCTGCTTTTCCATTTCTGAAATTTTCAGCCCTTGTATATTTTGTAAACGGAATGATTAATTTTCCTGTGGCGTCAACATATCCAGATTCTCCTTTGTCTGTAACGATTAATGCCAGACCTTCACTGAAAAAATTGGCCTTGATGTAGATGCATGGAACGATTTCTTTCCCTTTTTTATTGATAAAACCCCATTTATTGCCTATCTGGACTCTTGCCAATCCGGATTGGTCACTGTCAAAACTACCCATTCCATCATAAATTAAGGGAACTACAACTTTTCCGGTCTTATCAATCAGGCCACATTTGTTGTGGTTTCTGACAATGGCTATGCCGCCTTTGAAATCATCTGCTATATCATAAATAAAAGGAATAACTGTTTTTCCTGTTTTGTCTACATAACCACGCTTTGAGCCTTTTGTGGCTGCTGCCAGTCCATCTTTAAAGAAGCCAATTTCATCATAGATGCAAGGAACTATTTCTTGTCCTTTTTGATTAAGGGCTCCAAATTTCCCGCCTTTTCGAACCCGGGTCATACCTTCTGAAGAAAAGCCGGCTGTTTCATACTTAAAAGGAATGTTTTCTTTACCCGAAGCATCAATACGTCCCCATTTCTCTCCTTTTCTTACCCAGGCATAACCTTCTGAAAAACCTTTGGCTTCGTCATAAATACATGGAATTACTTCTTTACCGGATTTGTTTGCAAAACCATATAAATTTTCTTTTTTGACCATCGCTCTGTTTTCAGTAAAACCTGATACTGTCATATCATAAATAAGAGGGACAATAACGGTTCCGGTGCTGTCGATTATTCCTGAAGATTTGCCGTCTGAGACAGAAGCATAACCTTTAAAGAAATATTGGATATTGTAGTTCTTGTCTTCGGGCGTGAACTTTTGTGTTTTTGTGTCGTAAGTCCCGGCAATTTTGGTTTGTGCAAGAAGGCAATTGCTTAAAAACAGGAATAGGACAGGGAGATATTTCATGTGGGGTTTGTTATGATGTTAGGTTTGAAAAGAAAGTAACCAGAATCTTGTATAAACAAAAAATTCCCGAAAGGTCATTTCGGGAATTTTTTAGTATCGTATAGATTAAATATCGTCAAAGTCAATATCCGTGAAGCTTGCTGTTGCAGTAGTTTCAGCGGTAGCTTTTTCAGTATAAAACTCTTTTTTGAAATCTTTTTGGTGTCTTTCTGAAATTACTTCTTCGCCTTTGTGGTTCAAGACATAGGAAGTCATTTCTTCTAAGATTTCTGAAAAGGCAGCAAAATCTTCTTTATAAAGGTAGATTTTGTGTTTTTTAAAATGAAAAGAGCCGTCTTCTTCAGTGAATTTTTTGCTTTCCGTAATTGTGATATAATAGTCGTCAGCTTTAGTGGCTCTAACGTCGAAGAAATATGTTCTTCTTCCCGCTCTCAATACTTTAGAAAAAATCTCTTCTTTTTCTAGCATGTCATTTTCTCTCATAATCCGTCGTTCAAATGGTTTGTGTTATCTGGAAACCAAAAATCTAAAAAATAGCTGAATTAAACAACATTTTTATAGGATTTCTTTTTCAGAAAGTTGTTTCAGATACAGGTCTTTATAATATCCTTCCTGGTTTACCAATTGATTATGAGAGCCTTGTTGGATGATTTGTCCGTTGTCGAGAATGATGATTTTATCTGCGTTTTTGGCAGACGAAACTCTGTGGCTCACCAAAATAGTTGTCTTGTCTTTACAGATTTCAAGAAGGTTGTTCAGGATTGCTTCTTCGGTTTCTGTGTCAACTGCAGAAAGGCAGTCGTCAAGCAGTAAGATGTTAGAATCCTTGATAATAGCCCTTGCGATGGAAACGCGTTGCTTTTGCCCGCCTGATAAGGTAATTCCTCTTTCGCCAACTACGGTTTGGTACTGTTCGTTGAAGCCCATAATATTATTGTGTACAACGGCTTTTTTAGCGGCTTCTATTACTTCTGCTTCTGTAGCGTTTTCTTTTCCAAACTTGATATTGTTCATAATGGTGTCTGAAAAAAGGAAGGCATCCTGTGGAACGAAAGCGATACTGTTTCGGACATCATGAAGATTCAGGTCTTTGATGTTATGGTTGTCGATAGTGATTTCGCCATCTTTAATATCGTATAGTCGGCTGATAAGATTTAAGATAGTTGATTTTCCTGAACCTGTTTTTCCAAGAATGGCCAATGTTTCTCCTTTCTGTATTGTGAAACTTACTTTGTTTAATGCTGTAATATTGGTGTCTTCATAGGTAAAGCTTACGTGGTTAAACGTAATCTTGCCTTCAATGATAGAGCTTTCCAATGTCTTGTTTTTGATTTCCGGCTGTATTTTCAAGAATTCGTTGATTCTTTTTTGTGATGCTTCCGCTTCCTGTATCATAGAAGAAACCCATCCTAAAGATGCTACCGGCCAGGTTAGCATGTTGACATATAAGATAAACTCTGCAATAACGCCAATGCTTTTTATAGAGCCGTTGATATACATCATACCGCCAACATAAATTACAACCAGGTTACTCATTCCTATTAACAGAATCATTAATGGGCCAAACAGTGCATTGGTTTTGGCAAGCTTCATGCTCTTTTCACGGCTTTCTTCTGATAGTTCCGAAAATTCACCCTGTGATTTATCTTCCAGACTGTAGGCTTTGATGACACGGATTCCGGAAAAGACTTCCTGAGTGTAGCTTGACAGTTGGGAAAGATTCTGTTGGAAAATCCCGCTTCTTATATTGATTTCATTGCTGAGTTTGAATATTAAATAGGAGAGGATTGGCAAAGGCAATAAAGTATATAAGGTAAGTTTTGGCGAAATGATATACATCTGTACGATTACAACGGCAAAACGAATAAAGGTGTTGATGGTATACATTACGGCAGGACCAACATACATCCTGACTTTACTGACGTCTTCACTGATACGGTTCATCAGGTCGCCTGTCCTGTTTTTTTTGTAGAAATTCTGCGAAAGGTTTTCATATTGCCTGAAAACTTCGTTTTTTAAGTCAAATTCCACATAACGTGACATCACGATTAGGGTCTGACGCATTAAAAAAGTAAGTATACCTGCAATAATTGTGGTAACCAAAACCCATACAATATTCTCTAAAAGTATGTTTTTTGTAGTTTCGGAATCAAACTGTTTCTGGGTCAATGCGTTAATAGAATTTCCGATTAGCTTAGGTGTGTAAAGGGAAAATATCTGTGCCGCAATTGTAGTAATAATTCCTAATAAAAAATGGTATTTGTATTTAGTGAAATATTTGTTTAAATATTGAAGTTCTTTCATTGTATTGTGGAAGTGATATAATTATGTATTGTTTTTGTGTTAAAAATGTAAATAAAATATTTTTTTATTTAAAATGTAAAAAAGCGATTTTCATTAATGGATTGCTAATAAAGGTTAATTTCATTGCAAAGTTTTGATTTAAATCTTAATTTTGCGACATCTTTTTGATGAAATCATAATTAACCACTTAATAAAAGATAGTATGATAACAGAAGTAGCAAAAGCAAGTGAGCTTCACAAAATCGACCCGGTTTTTGGACAATTATCATTTGACAATCACGAGCAAATCGTATTTTGTAATGACAAAGATACTGGTTTGAAAGCAATAATTGGCATTCATAACACAGTTTTAGGACCAGCTTTGGGTGGAACGAGAATGTGGAAATATACCAACGAATGGGAAGCTCTTAACGACGTTTTGAGACTGTCTAGAGGAATGACTTTTAAATCTGCTATCTCGGGATTGAACCTAGGAGGTGGAAAAGCCGTCATTATTGGCGATTCAAAAGTTGACAAAACTCCGGAAATGATGATAAAGTTTGGTGAATTTATCAATTCGCTAAGCGGAAAATATATTACTGCTGAAGATGTAGGTACTACGACTCCTGATATGGACCTTATCAGAGACGTTACTCCATATGTAACAGGTATCTCCCAGTCAAGAGGTGGTTCCGGTAACCCTTCGCCTGTAACAGCGTATGGTGTTTACATGGGAATGAAAGCAGCAGCTAAATACCAGTTTGGTTCTGATAACCTGGAAGGTAAGAAAATCCTGGTTCAGGGAACAGGAAACGTAGGTGAGACACTTATTGACCACCTTACAAAAGAAGGCGCTTTGGTACAGATTACTGACATCAACGAAGCCAAATTGAAAGAAATCAGCCAAAAATATGGTGCTCAGATTTTTACAGGAGAAGATATTTACAGTGCTCCGGTTGATATTTATGCTCCATGTGCATTGGGTGCTACCATTAACGATACTACAGTAAACAAAATCCAGGCAAAAGTAATTGCAGGAGCAGCTAACAACCAGTTGGCTAATGAAGAAATCCACGGAAAAATCCTGAAAGACAGAGGTATTGCTTATGCTCCTGATTTCTTAATCAATGCCGGAGGTATTATCAACGTATATGCTGAAATCGTTGGTTATGACAGTGCTGAAGCTTTAAGAAGAACTGAAAACATTTACAATACTACATTGGAGATTTTCAATTTTGCTGAAACAAACAGCATTACTACTCACCAGGCAGCTTTATCAATTGCTCAAAAGCGTATTGACGACAGAAAAAAAGAAAACGCTAAATAATTTAGGGTTTCAATAATATTACTATTTTTGCAAAGCGAAAGAAAATCTCTTTCGCTTTGTTAATTTTTAAAAGTTCTTATAAGGTGTTAAATAGAAGACATATCCGTGTAAAAGTAATGCAGTCAGTATATGCCATGCATCAAAACAATTCCGATAATCTTGAAAAAGAAGAAAAATTCTTATTCTACAGTATCGAAAACATCCAAGATTTATACCTTATCATGCTGTCTTCTTTGGTAGAAATCCAAAAAAGAGAAGAAGATTTTCTTGACAAATCCAGCAAGAAGCACCTTGCGACTCCTGATGAGCGCAATCCTAACAAGAAATTTATAAACAATCAGGTATTACAGTTGTTACTTGAAAGCAATTCTTTAAGCATGGCTTTGGAGAATAGAAAAATCAATGACTGGCATCTGAATGACGACTATATCAGAATTCTTCTGGAAGAAATCAAAAACAGCGACCTTTATAAAGAATACATGAGCAATTGTGTGAACAATTTTGAAGAAGACAAGCGTTTTGTTGTTTCTGTTTTTACAGAATTGATTGCTCCAAACGAAAAACTTTACGAATATCTTGAAGATAATAAGCTGACCTGGATTGATGACATTCCGTTAGTAAATACACACATCTCGAAACAGTTAAAAGCAATAAAGTCTACGGACGAAGATTTTTCAGTCCCAAAAGTTTACAAAGATTCTGAGGATAAGGAATTTACTAAAAACCTGTTCCGAAAAACGGTATTGAATGAACCGGAATTATCAAAAGAATTTATTGATAAAACTCCAAATTGGGATTCAGACAGGATAGCAGAAGTGGATACGATTATCTTAAAAATGGCTATTTGTGAGCTATTGAAATTCCCTTCCATACCGGTGAAAGTAACTATTAACGAATATTTAGAAATAGCAAAAGAATATTCTACGCCAAAAAGCAGTATTTTTATCAACGGAATTTTAGATAATCTTGTAAAAGATTACCAAACAGCAAATAAATTAAACAAGACCGGAAGAGGTTTAATGTAACTTAAATATTCATAATTATGATTAGAAAAACTGTAGGTTTGCTGGCAATTGCATCGCTGGTTTTAACCGTTTCTTGCAAAGACAATGCGTCTTCAAAAATCGAGGCTTCTAATGTTCAGGAAACTGCCATGCGCGAAGAATCTGCCGGAAAAGTACCGGTAATGAGTTTTACTGAAAAAGAATTTGACTTCGGAACTATTAAAGAAGGAGACAAAGTAGAGCACGTTTTTACATTTACTAACACAGGTAATGCTGATTTGATTATTGCAGATGCTAAAGGAAGCTGTGGTTGTACGGTTCCTGAGTATAAAAAAGAAGCTATCAAGCCGGGTGAAACAAGCACAATGAAAGTTACTTTTGATTCTACAGGAAAACCTGGAAAGCAACAAAAGTCTGTAAATATCACGGCTAACACAGCTAGCGGAAACGAATTATTAACTATTAAAGCAGAGGTTACGCCTAAAGCAGGCGGAATTGGAGTGACAAATCACTAAAATTATTATGGAACAATACGCAAATTTACTTTTATTCGGTGGAATGTTTGTGGTCATGTACTTCTTCATGATCAGGCCTCAACAAAAAAGAGCAAAAGCAGAAAAAGAATTCGAAGCCGGTCTTAAGGTAGGCGACAAGGTGATTACGAAAAGTGGCCTTCACGGAAGAATTTCTGAGCTTGCAGAAAGAACTATTGTTCTTGAAACCATGTCAGGAAAACTAAAGATGGAGCGTTCTGCAATTTCTTTGGAATTGAGCAAAATGGCAAACGAAGCTAAATAATAAGTTTTGTATAAAATAAAAAAGTCCCGAGAAATCGGGACTTTTTTTATTATCTGTATTTGTCATTCAGGCCAATTCCGTCGAAAATCATCGGCTTGATTTTATCAAATCGGGTGATTTTGGTTTTCTCCTGTTTGGCACTTTCTATATATTCCAGAAACTCTCTCTGTTTGAAAGGAGTAAACAATTCAAAAGCCTTTTTTAGTTCTGAATCAGATTGGAATTGATTTTCCATGAATTCTGAAACTATTGCCTCTTTTTTTGAAGGCTTGCTTGAAAGTCCGGCCTTTTCATTTTCAATCGCTTCCCTGATATAAGAAAGAACCAGTTTCTCGTCAATTTCTTCCTTTGACTGGAAGCGCCATTGCCTTAAAGCTTTGGTAACACCTTCATTGGCATTGACCAATACTTTTTTCGTGTCCTTCAGAAAAACACCATTGTAAAACCAGATGGTAAAAAAGTTCTTGAAGCCTCCAATTGCCAAAACATTTTTATTGTTCAGCGTATAAACAGGAGCTCCCCATTTAATAGCCTCAACCAGTTCTGTCCTGATAATAATCGACTTCAGATAATCCAATTCTTCTTCCCATTGATTGGTTTTATCCCAGGTGTGTTTTTCTTCCATAGCGAAAATTATTTTTTTGCAGCGGTCAGCTCGGCAATCTTAACGATTACTTCTACTGCCTTCTGCATACTTTCCACAGGAACATATTCGTATTTTCCGTGGAAATTATGTCCGCCGGCGAAGATATTAGGACAAGGAAGTCCCATATACGAAAGCTGGCATCCGTCAGTTCCACCGCGAATAGGCTTAATGATTGGCTTTATTCCCAATTCTTTCATTGCTTTTTCAGCAATGTCAACAATGTGCATAACCGGTTCTACTTTTTCTTTCATATTGTAGTACTGGTCTTTGACTTCGGCAACAGCGATATCACCACCAAATTGTTCGGCAAATTTCTTGTTGATTTTTTTAGTGATTTTGTGAATCAGTTTTTTTCTTTTTTCAAACTTTTTCTTGTCATGGTCACGAATAATCAGTTCCAATACGGTTTCTTCAATAGTACCGTTCAGGTGATGCACGTGGAAAAATCCTTCATAGCCTTTTGTTCTTTCAGGCACTTCGTCTTTTGGCAATTTTGAAAGGAATTTGTTGGCAATCAACATAGAGTTAATCATCTTTCCTTTTGCATAACCCGGGTGTACACTTTTTCCTTTAAAGGTAATTTTTGCACCGGCAGCGTTAAAGTTTTCATATTCCAACTCACCAATCTGGCTTCCATCCATTGTATAAGCCCAGTCAGCATTGAATTTTGCTACATCAAATTTATGGGCACCACGTCCAATTTCTTCATCAGGAGTAAAGCCTACTCTGATTTTTCCGTGTTTGATTTCAGGATTTTGAATCAGGAATTCCATTGCCGTAACAATTTCTGTAATTCCCGCCTTGTCATCAGCACCCAGAAGTGTAGTACCGTCTGTAGTGATGATAGTCTGTCCTTTGTATTGCAACAGGTCTTTAAAATAGCCTGGAGAAAGTACAATGTTTTGTTCTTTGTTCAGGACAATATCCCCGCCATCATAATTTTTTACAATTTGCGGTTTGACATTGGCGCCTGTAAAATCAGGAGTCGTATCAAAATGCGAAACAAACCCGATTGTTGGCACGTCATAATCCACATTGCTTGGCAGGGTAGCCATAATATAGGCATTTTCGTCAATCGTAACATCTTCCATTCCGATTGCCTTTAATTCTTCGACTAGTTTATTAGCCAAATCCCATTGTTTTTCTGTACTTGGAGTTGTATTTGAATTTGGATCTGATTCCGTATCAATAGTCACATAACTGATAAAACGGTCAATGATATGTTGCATAATATAAGTTTAAAAATGTGTCGCGAAGTTACGATTTATTTAAGTTTTTATTCTTTTTTGTGTCAAGGTTTAACGATTATTTATCGAGTATTTGGAACTCTTTTTCAATATTCAATCGTGCCTGGTTTTCGTATTTGTTCCGGAAATATTCTGTTTTGAAAATGCTTTCCATGTCCAGAAAATGTTCCAATACTTTTTTTCGTCCGTTGTTGTACAGAAAATCAGGATAAAGGCTGTATTCTTTGCGGATTTGCTGATAATAAATAGCATAGGTTGCCCATTCTTTTCCTAATATGGATAAGTCCGCATCAGTAAAATAGTTAGTGTCGTTATCGTCAAAATTATGCGCTTTTGTGGCGAGTATCTGATTCTTGCATTTGACAATCTTTTCTTCCGGATAACCAATTTCACGAAGCCTTTCTGCAGCTAACGATGCACTTTCTTCTTCATTATTGCTTTTGAAAGACTTGTAAATAATGTCATGATAGAATACGGAAAACTGTATTGTATCCCAATCTTCAAGTTTTTCCTTTATAGGTTCGAGTTCACCAAAAAGATTTTCTAAATGCAAAAGCGTATGATAATGTCGTTTTTTGGAAGAATACTGTTTTTCTATTTCCTGCCAGAATTTTTTTTCCAAAGAGGAATCCGTAGCATATTTTTGGAATATGTCCGTGAATTTTTGCTGTAATTTTTTTTGCATAATTAATCTCCAACAGTTATCAAATAGCCATTACAGTCTTGAATGATAAACTCACGACTGCCATATACGCGTTTTGTTATTTCCTGAAAGATTATGGCATTCCTGGAACGAAGTTCTTCATAAAAAGCATCAATTTCAGGAACCCAGATAATCAAATCTGTACATCCCTTTTTATAATACGCATTTTTGTTTATTTCAAAATCGGCATCCGCTTTTCCAAAATGTATCTGGAATTCATCTCGTTTTACCATGGCGTAAACCGGCGGATCCAGAAAATAACCTATAATCTCGAAACCTAATACATCACGGTAATATTCTGCTGTCTGTACAACATCAGGAACAATAAGCTGTGGAGCGATTCCAATAAGTTTTGGTCTTGTCATAATTAGTTGTAATCAGGGATGTCCTGTCCGAATTGAAGGATATAACCATTGTTGTCATAAATGGCAAATTCTCTCATGCCCCATTCAAAATTTTCTATGGGGTAGCAGATATTGGCCCTGTCTTTTAGTTTTTCCCAAAAGGCATCAACATCATTTATTGAAATATAAAAAGAGCCTGTAAAAGCAGGTTTTGCAAATCCCTCATGAGCGTTAGGTTTGGCCAGCATGATTACGACGGCGTCCCGATGCAGGGAAGCCCAGCCCCAATCATCATTTCTTTCATCGCAAGTAAAATCGAGTATTTTGGTATAAAAATCAATGGTTTCATCTAATTCCTCTGTCCGGAGTATGGGACGTAGTTCTTCAAATTTCATAGCGTATGATGTTTCTTATGTTAAAGATAAAAAAGTTTTGCTTGTGCCTGTTTGCATTATCCAACAAAAAAATCTTTTTAAGCATTTAATAATCGGTCGGATAATTCTATTTTTGCAGAACAACAACACAACACAACTACAATGTATAAATCGGTAATCCGTCCCATACTTTTTGGCTTTGACCCAGAAAAAATCCACTACTTTACTTTTTCCACATTACGATTTCTGAATAAGATTCCGGGTGCCAAATCCGTTTTTAAATCACTATACCAGGTCGATGATAAACGTTTGGAGCGTGAGGTTTTCGGTCTGAAATTTAAAAATCCTGTTGGCCTGGCAGCGGGCTTTGATAAAGACGCCAAATTGTATAAAGAACTTTCAAATCTGGGATTCGGTTTTATTGAAATCGGAACGCTTACGCCAAAAGGACAGGAAGGAAACCCTAAAAAACGTCTTTTCCGACTTAAAGAAGATTCGGCAATTATCAATAGGATGGGTTTTAACAACGGAGGTGTTTTTGAAGCCGTGGAACGATTGAAAAAAAATAACGGTGTTCTGATAGGAGGAAACATTGGAAAGAACAAACTGACTCCAAACGAAGATGCGGTTTCAGATTATGAAATCTGCTTTGATGCTTTGTATGATTACGTTGATTATTTTGTAGTGAATGTAAGTTCGCCTAATACGCCAAACCTGCGTGCCTTGCAGGATAAAGAACCTTTGACCCAATTGTTGCAGACGTTGCAACAAAAAAATACGACAAAGCCAAAACAAAAACCAATTCTGCTGAAAATAGCTCCGGATTTGACAGACGAACAGCTTTTGGACATTGTGGATATTGTAAACGACACCAAGATTGCAGGAGTAATTGCTACCAATACTACTATTTCACGAGAAGGTCTTATATCCGAAAACCAGAAAGAAACAGGCGGTTTATCGGGCAAGCCGTTGACAAAACGTTCTACAGAAGTTATCCGTTTCCTGTCTGAAAAAAGCAATAAATCGTTTCCTATTATTGGAGTAGGAGGTATTCATTCTGCAGAAGATGCTTTGGAGAAATTGGAAGCCGGTGCCAGTCTGGTACAATTGTATACCGGATTTATTTATGAAGGTCCGGCATTAATCAAAAAAATCAATAAAAAAATACTCAGTAAAAAGTAAGATTATTCCATAATCTGTTAGCATAAAATTAGGAAAAAACGATTTCGTAAAATAGAATTCTTTCCTATCTTTGGATTTCTATGGAACAAGTTAAAATTATAGAATGTCCGAGGGATGCAATGCAAGGAATTAAGGCATTTATCCCTACAGAAAAAAAAGTGGACTATATCCAATCCTTATTGCGTGTTGGTTTTGATACCATAGATTTTGGAAGTTTTGTTTCCCCTAAAGCCATTCCTCAAATGGCTGATACCGCAGAGGTTTTGTCAAAGCTTGACCTTTCGCAAACCAACAGCAAACTTTTGGCTATTATTGCCAATACGCAAGGAGCCGAAATGGCATCAAAACATAAGGAGATACAATATTTAGGCTATCCGTTTTCTATATCAGAGAATTTCCAGATGCGTAATACGCATAAAACTATTGCGGAATCGCTGGTGACTTTGCGGGAAATTCTGGATATCGCCAACGCTACAGATAAAGAAGTGGTTGCCTATCTTTCTATGGGATTTGGAAATCCGTATGGCGACCCATGGAATGTGGAAATTGTAGGCGAATGGACAGAAAAATTATCCAATATGGGCGTTAAGATTCTTTCGCTTTCAGATACTGTTGGTTCTTCAACTCCTGAAGTAATCGATTATCTTTTCTCTAACCTGATTCCAAAATACAGGCATATTGAATTTGGAGCCCATCTTCATACAACGCCGGACAAATGGTTTGAAAAAGTAGATGCAGCTTATAAATCAGGATGCCGAAGATTTGACGGTGCCATACAAGGTTTTGGCGGTTGTCCTATGGCAAAAGATGATTTGACAGGCAATATGCCGACAGAAAAAATGCTTTCTTATTTTACGGCAGAAAAAGTGGCCACACACACCAGCCCGATGAGTTTTGAAAGCGCTTATAATGAGGCTACAAAGATTTTTACGGTATATCATTAAATTACGGCTCGAAATTTGATACCTTTATAGCGAGGAATTTTCAAACTTAGAAATAGTTGCCCAGAACCGTTATAAGCTTTCTTATCGTATTCATTTTCCTGGTTTTACCCCAAACCAAAAGCTATTCTTTTAACCTGCAGAAAGATTCTGTTTCCTATTATTTAGCCGAATCAAAAAAAATTGTATACAGTGATTTTAAAGTTGCAGAAAAACTGCTTAAAAAAGCGGAAACTGTTGCTAAAAAATCAAATGACCCTATATTGTTGGCAGATGTGGCCCATAATTATGGCGCCAGCTATTATATGGTAGGTTCCTATGATGTCGCCCTAAAAAAGTTTATGGAAGCTCTTCTGCTGTATGAAGAGAACAATCATACGTTGGGAATTGCCAAATGTCTGATAGGACAAGGACTGATTCAGCAGGGAATTGGCAGAAACGAGGAAGCTATTAAGCTGTTTAGAGGCGCCAATATCCTTATCAGCGATTTAAAAGATGCTGTATTGGAGAGCAAAGTGTACTTTAATATAGGAATATCCCAGATTGAGTTGAAAGATTATGAAAGTTCCTATAAGAATTTCCATAAAGCGATGAAACTGGCTGTCAGAAATAAGGATGCAAATATGGAGCATCTTGTTTTTAACAGGCTGGGGAATATCCATTATTTGAAGAATGATTTAGATTCTTCCGTATACTACTATCAAAAAGTAATAACCGATTCTTATCAACCTAATGAATGGGAAAAGTCATTTGCTCTTACGGGGCTTTCGGAAGTTTATATTAAGGAAGGGAATTACAAAAAAGCACAGGAATACGGATTAAAAGGTTTTGAAGCCGCAAAAATAGTACAGGCCAAATGGGATATTGCCCGGGCAGCTGAAATTTTGTCGATTGCCTACAAAAATGAAAATAATTATGAGATGGCTTTCAAATATCTGACTATCTGTAAATCATATAACGATTCGTTATTCAACGATACGAAGCTGAAAGAGATTAATCTGCTGCAATTAAAAAGAAAAGAAGCCGAAAACGAAAAGCTGGTAGCAAAAAATGAAGCGGCACAGCACAAGCTGAAAAATACGCGATTGTTTTCTGTTTCTGTGATATTATTTATGCTTTATCTCCTGACAATCATATACCAGTATACCAAAAACAGTAAGATTAAAGAAAAGCTCTACAACGAATTGGAGATTAAGAACCGCGATATTGAAAACCAAAAAGTACTTATAACGGCGCAAAATCATAATTTGAGTGAATTGAACCAGACAAAAAACAGGCTGTTTTCGATATTGTCTCATGATTTAAGGTCGCCAATTGCTTCAATCCAACAGGTTTTAGGATTATTGAAAGAAGGAGAAATCAGCAATGAAGAATTAAAGGTTTTGGCTGAACACCTCATTACTCAGGTAGACAGTACTTCTATTATGCTTAATACTATTTTGCATTGGTCAATGACACAGCTTGACGGTGCAAAGATTAATAAAGAAAACATTGATCTGGAAAGTGCCGTTAGGGATTCGATTGCCGCTTTGGAATTAACGGCAAAAGCAAAAGAAATTAATATTGTCCATATCAATTCGCATGAAGATGTCATTATAGATGCAGATAAAGGGCATGTTCATATCATACTCAATAACCTCATATCCAACGCGATTAAGTTTACGCCGCTGGCAGGAACGATTGAAATCAGATATTCTGAGGATGATATTTTCCATAATGTACATATAACCGATTCCGGAGCAGGAATTTCTCAGGTCAAGATTGAAGAAATCCTGAATTTTGATAAAAGGATGGTGTCTGAAAAAGGAACCGGATTTGAGGAAGGTACAGGTCTTGGATTGCTTCTCGTAAAACAGTTCCTGTCAGACAATAATGGTAAACTGGATATTGTGTACCATCAAAATCAGGGAACAGAATTTATTGCCGCTTTGCCAAAAGCTAAAAATTTCTAAATAAATATTGAGATTTCCTTTTCTCCTGAAAATTAACTATATTTGCACGCAATTTAACTACAAATTGCAACAATGAAAGCACACTCAACTAAAGTTATTGGAGAAGGTCTTACCTACGATGATGTCCTCCTGATTCCTAATTATTCTGAAGTTTTACCCCGGGAAGTAAGCATTCAATCTAAATTTTCACGCAATATCACATTAAACGTTCCTATTGTTTCCGCAGCAATGGATACGGTTACAGAAAGCGCTATGGCAATTGCAATGGCTCAGGAAGGCGGTATTGGCGTACTGCATAAAAATATGACAATCGACCAGCAGGCTGCTGAGGTAAGAAAAGTAAAAAGAGCCGAGTCAGGAATGATTATCGACCCGGTCACTTTACCTCTGACAGCAACAGTTGGTGATGCAAAACAGGTAATGAGAGAATACAGCATTGGAGGAATTCCTGTTGTAGATGAAAACCAGATACTGAAAGGAATCGTTACCAATCGCGACCTGCGTTTCGAAAAAAATAATTCCCGTTCTATTTTAGAGGTAATGACAACCGAAAAACTGGTTACGGCCGGTGAAGGAACGACGTTGGAGGTTGCAGAAGGAATATTGCAAAAAAATAAAATTGAAAAACTTCCGGTTGTTAATGCTGATTATAAGTTGGTAGGTCTTATTACTTTTAGGGACATTACCAAATTAACACAAAAACCAATCGCTAATAAAGACCGGTTTGGCCGTCTGAGAGTGGCAGCAGCTATTGGTGTTACAGCAGATGCGGTACAAAGAGCGGGTGCTTTAGTAGCTGCCGGAGTTGATGCGGTTATTATCGATACGGCTCACGGACATACAAAAGGTGTGGTGGGTGTTTTGAAAGAAGTAAAGAAGAATTTCCCTGACCTGGATGTGGTTGTTGGTAATATTGCTACGCCGGAAGCTGCAAAATATTTAGTAGAAAATGGAGCCGATGGAATAAAAGTAGGAATTGGCCCAGGTTCTATCTGCACAACTCGTGTGGTAGCAGGTGTTGGATTTCCTCAGTTTTCTGCTGTATTGGAAGTTGCGGCAGCTGTTAAAGGTTCCGGAATTCCGGTAATTGCTGATGGAGGTATTCGCTATACGGGAGATATTCCAAAAGCCATTGCAGCCGGTGCTGATTGTGTAATGTTAGGTTCGCTTTTAGCAGGAACTAAAGAATCTCCGGGTGAAACCATCATATTCGAAGGAAGAAAATTCAAATCGTATAGAGGAATGGGATCGGTTGAAGCGATGCAGGAAGGTTCTAAAGACCGTTATTTCCAGGATGTGGAAGACGATATCAAAAAGCTTGTTCCGGAAGGAATTGTTGGACGTGTTCCATATAAAGGTGAATTGTTAGAAAGCATGCTTCAGTTTGTGGGCGGACTTAGGGCAGGAATGGGCTATTGTGGTTCAAAAGACATTCAAACTCTACAGGAAACAGGCCGTTTCGTAAGAATTACTGCCAGCGGTATTGGTGAAAGCCATCCGCATAATGTGACCATTACAAAAGAAGCGCCAAATTATTCAAGATAATTTTTCATAATGCTATATAAAAAACCGGGGTTCATTTTGTTCTCCGGTTTTTTTATTAGGCTAAGTGTCTTTTTTCAGGTTTTCGCTATCCCACGCATGGTCGTCAGGCCCCATTGGATTGAGCAGGTCGCTTTTGAAAAGCTGTTCCTGCATTTCTATTTCTTCCATAGCCGAAATCATAAAAGCCTTTTTGTCATGGCGTTTTTTGGCCAGCCTGAAAATTGCGTCTTCATCATATTTGATAAACCTTTGCCCTTGCCGCGTTGCGGAATAACGACGGTGTCCCAGATAAACCAAGGCATCTATGCCCAGGTGTACGGCACTATAAAGATTTTCGCGGTAAATATTTTTAATTCCCATATCAATAATTTCGAAAGCATCATTCCTGTTTCGGGCCCTTGCCAGAATTTTTAAATGCGGGAAATGTTTTTTAAGCATTTCAATTACGATGAGGTTTACGGTTGGGTTGTCAATGGCCGCAATAAAAAGTTTCGCATTTTCACAACCGGCAGCTTTGAGCAGTTCCAGTCGGGTAGCATCGCCATAATATACTTTAAAACCCATTTTTCGGAGTGAATCAACACGGTCTGAATCGAGGTCGAGAATAGTAGCCGGAATCTTATTGGTTTTTAAAAGACGACCTATTGTACTTCCAAAATTTCCAAAACCGGCAATAATCACCTTGTTATTTTCATTGATTTCATCATAGGTGTTGGAATCTTTTTCTTTTACGCCAAAATAGGGGTCAATTAATCTTTCATTTATCAGCAAAAGGAACGGTGTAGCAATCATACTGATGGCAATAATAGCCATAATCTGGTTGGCGAGCATATTCGGGATGATATTCAACTGCATGGAAAAGCTCATGATTACGAACCCAAATTCTCCTGCCTGACTCAAGCCAATCGAAAAGATAAAGTTCTGGTCGATTTTTTTATTGTATAGTTTTCCGATTCCTAAAAAGACAAAGAATTTTATCATAGTCAGTATAAACCCGAAAATCAGGATAAAAGCCGGATTGTCAATAATCAACCTGAAATTTATGGAAGCGCCAACGCCAATAAAAAACAATCCTAAAAACAATCCTTTAAA
This sequence comes from Flavobacterium sp. 38-13, assembly GCF_001899155.1. NCBI lineage: Bacteria > Pseudomonadati > Bacteroidota > Flavobacteriia > Flavobacteriales > Flavobacteriaceae > Flavobacterium > Flavobacterium sp. 38-13. The sequence continues at coordinate 324,229 of NZ_MKVG01000007.1, read as the reverse complement.
AGGAGCAATATCGCCTTCTAGTTCATGACGGAATTCAGAATTCGCCAAAACGACTCCCGCCATAAAAGCACCTAAAGCAGGGCTTAGCCCGACAATTTGCATCAGGTAGGAAACGCCCAATACAAGGAGTAAGGCCGAAGCAGTGAATAGTTCCTGCAGCCTGGTTTTAGCAATAATATGGAGCAAAGGCACAATAATATATTTTCCACCAAAATAAATGGTCGCAATAACTCCTGTTACGATTAAAGTCTGTAACCAGCCGTCCAGATTTGAAATCAGGGAATGATGCAGGTCTTCTTCAGGAATTATGTGGGAACTGGAAGCCAGTAAAGGAATGAGAGCAAGTATAGGAATAACAGCTATATCCTGAAAGAGCAAAACAGCAAAGGAAGAGCGTCCAACCGATGTCTGTAGCATTCCTTTTTCTTTAAGTGTCTGTAATACGATAGCGGTTGAAGACAGCGATAATGCGAGTGAAATAGTTAATGCCGTCTGCCAGCTCCAGTCAAAAATAATGGAAGAACAGGTAAAAAGTACCAAAGAGGTAAGACCCACCTGAAGCGATCCCATGCCTAAGATGAAGCGCCTCATTTTCCAGAATTTGTAGGGGTCTAATTCCAATCCGATTAAAAAAAGCATCATGACTACGCCAAATTCTGCAAAATGCATCAGGTCTTGTCCTTCAGAACCTATAAAGCCCATGACGAATGGACCAATAATTATTCCAGAAAACAGATAGCCCAGAATTGAACTCAATCCAATTTTTTTAGCTATTGGGACGCAGATTACGGCTGCTGCCAGATAGATTATTGCCTGAAGAAAAAAACTATTTTCCATGTCAAATGTTTTTAGATTGCATCCAATCGTTCATATAAGGAAACTCCTGTATCTTTCGAATATCAATTTCGTTATTTGTGAAATACATAAGCAGTTGCGCATAGGAGGCTGCTTTTTCGAGGCAGGTCTGTTCGTCCATTTTATGGGTGCCGTGAATTACAAATGGTGGTAAATATTCCATACGGCAAACTTTGGCCGTTTGGCTAAACGGCCGTAATAGTTCCGGTATTGTAAACAGATGTAATCCTTCTGCCGAATAGTTTTCCGCATTGGCACCTGTGGTTATGGCCTGGAAAATAACTTTGTCTTGTAATGCCAATCCATACTTTCCATAGGCCCAGCCATATTCCAAAACCATGTCAATCCATTGTTTTAATAAGGGCGGACAGCTATACCAATACATTGGGTGTTGCCAGATAATGATGTCGTGCTGTTTTAAGAGTTCCTGCTCGTGTTTTACATCAATATCAAATTCGGGATAGGTTTCGTATAAATCGTGAAAAGTGATGCTGTGTGAGTCGGGGATGTGTTCCGTCAGGATTTTGTTCGCAAAAGATTTTTCGAATAGAGGGTGAGCAAACAATATTAGAATTTTGTTCTTCGACATCGGATTTAGTTGACAGTTGGTAGTGGATAGTGTATAGTTGGGGTTGTATTTCAGTAATTTAAATGTCGTGAAAAAAAAGAAAATCAGCAAAAAAAAAATCCCGGGCAGTATTGTATGATTTTGCCCGGGACTTTTTATAGTGTTTGAATTTTGAAATTTTAGATTCCTAAGTAATTGCTTGGCGTAATTACCAGCAATTCTGCTTTCACGGCATCAGAAATATCCAGAGTTTTGATAAAATTATGGATGGATTCCTTATTCATTACTTCATTGGTTCTTGTAAGCCCTTTTAAGGCTTCGTACGGATTTGGATAGCCTTCTCTTCGTAAGATGGTCTGGATAGCCTCGGCAACAACAGCCCAGTTTTTCTCCAAATCTTCTTCAAATTTAGCAGCGTTCAGTAACAGTTTGTTTAGTCCTTTTAAGGTTGCTTCAAAACCGATAATCGTATGGCCCATAGGTACGCCTATGTTTCTCAGTACTGTGCTATCCGTAAGGTCTCTCTGTAATCTTGATAAGGGTAGTTTGGCAGAAAGATGTTCAAAAATGGCATTTGCAATTCCAAGGTTTCCTTCCGAGTTTTCAAAATCAATAGGATTTACTTTGTGTGGCATGGCAGAAGAACCTACTTCACCGGCTTTGATTTTTTGCTTGAAGTAATCCATCGATACATAAGTCCAGATGTCTCTGTCAAGGTCAATCAGGATAGTGTTGATTCGTTTCAATGCATCAAAAAAAGCAGCAAAATGGTCGTAATGCTCAATTTGCGTTGTTGGAAACGAATGCTGTAATCCTAACGTTCCTTCAACGAAATCTTTTCCAAACTGTTTCCAGTCAATTTGTCTGTAAGCCACATGATGGGCATTGAAATTTCCGGTTGCACCACCAAATTTGGCAGCAAAAGGAACATTAAAAAGAAGGCGCATCTGTTCTTCCAGCCTTTCTACAAACACAGCTATTTCTTTGCCTAATCGGGTAGGAGAGGCCGGTTGTCCGTGAGTTCTGGCCAGCATTGGCACATCTGCCCATTCGGTACTTAATTCTTTAAGTTTGGCAGTCAGCTCAATCAGCGATTTCAGATATACTTCCTGGAAAGCTTCTTTGGTCGATAACGGGATTGCCGTATTGTTAATGTCTTGAGAAGTCAATCCAAAATGGATAAACTCTTTATATTCGGATAGTCCGAGCTTGTCAAATGCTTCCTTTATAAAATATTCAACAGCCTTGACATCGTGGTTAGTCGTTTTTTCAATTTCCTTTATAGCTTTAGCATCATCAGCGCTAAAATTTTTGTAGATGTTTCTCAAACTGTCAAACAGCGATGCGTCTACAGTTTTTAGCTGTGGCAACGGAATCTGGCAAAGTGAAATGAAATATTCTATTTCAACAAGCACGCGATAGCGAATCAGTGCTTCTTCTGAAAAATAGTGTGATAAGGAATACGTTTTGCTTCTATATCGCCCGTCAATTGGAGATATAGCGTTTAGTTCAGTTAGAGTTGTCATTTTGTGTTGTTATTAAGCGCAAATATACTTTATCTGTCTGAAGTATAAAAGTCAAAAGAATGATATTAGGCAAGTCGAAGCAGCTTTTCTTTTAAGATTTTCATGCCTTCGGAAGCTGTTTTGGGAATAATCTCCAATTCGTTACTCAGGTTTGTAATTCGGGCGGGATTTAAATCGACATAATATAAAGGTGTTCCCGGCTTTGCAAAATCAACGAGTCCTGCTGCCGGATAAACCTGTAATGAAGTTCCTATTACGGCAAAAAAATCAGCTTCGTGTGTGATTCTTACAGCTTCGTCCAAAGCAGGTACTGCTTCGCCAAACCATACAATATGCGGGCGGAGCTGATGCCCGTTAGTGTCCAGATTGCCTAAAAACAAATCGTCTTGCCACTCTATAATATGACGGTGGTTTTGGGTACTGCGTGCTTTTAGCAATTCTCCGTGCAGGTGCAATACTTTCGTGCTTCCGGCTCTTTCATGTAAATCGTCTACATTTTGAGTAATGATATATACATCGAAGTGCTGCTCCAATTCTGCCAGGATTATATGTGCGGCATTTGGCAGGACTTCTTTAAGCTGTTGGCGCCTTTTGTTGTAGAAATCCAAAACCAGGACAGGATTTTTTTTCCAGCCTTCCGGAGATGCGACTTCCATAATGTCGTGGCCTTCCCATAATCCGTCTGAATCGCGAAAAGTTTTAATGCCGCTTTCAGCACTGATTCCGGCTCCGGTAAGTACTACAAGTTTCTTTTTCATATTGTTTGTGTTTCTGTAGTGAGGGGTTCTTTTTCCAATAGTAATTTCCCCCAATCGTTTAACTGCCATAAAACCAGAACCAGCTTTTCTCCCAATTCGGTTAAGGAATATTCTACACGAGGTGGCAGTTCATTAAAAGTTTCTTTGGTTAAGATACCGTCATTTTCCATTTCTTTTAATTGCTGGTTCAATACACGACGGTCTACCTTGGCAATGCCTCTGAGAAATTCGCTTGGACGTTTTTTACCTTCGTTCATTTGCCACACAATAGGGATTTTCCATTTTCCGGATATGGAATTTACAGCAATTTCTAACGGACAGATTTTATTTTCGGTTGCTCTTTCCTTTGCTTTCATAAAATTGACTTTTTGTTCACCAGGGGATAAAAATATGCGGTATTGCTTATCTGTTCCGGATTTAGGATTTTTACAAAAATAATCAAAGAAAGATTACACGGTGAATCATTTCTGAACAATATAAGTTATGGCAGAAATTAAAAGAAAAGGAGCCCGCTCCGCAAAAGATATTCCCGCAGCCATTTTGGAACAGTTGAACAGGGGCAGGATAGAAACTGTAAATCTTACGGAATGGCTGGCAGTCGACCAAAGAATACTACTTGAAAATTTGTTGGAAGAAAAAGGAAGGACCTCTTATCGGGCTCCTGTTTTAGAAACTATTGAGCAGTTAAAAAAACAAACGGTCAATACCATCAATGAAGCTATAGGGAAGGGACTTTATCGTGTGGCATCACAAGCAGGAGACTCTCGTTTTCTGGAGGAAATTGCCACGCATCCTTCTGATTTGGTTCGTTGTTGGACAACCTATTATATTGCATCTAATAAGAATCATAGTGTAGAGGAGGTATTAGAATTGATAAAGCCATTTGCGGCAGATAACCATTTTGGAGTAAGGGAGATTTCCTGGCTTTCGGTACGAAAATTAATTTCTGCGGATATTAGCGAAAGCATAAAAATCCTTTCAGAATGGACCAAAAGCAATGACGAAAATGTAAGGCGTTTTGCCAGTGAGGCAACCCGACCTCGCGGAGTCTGGTGCGAACATATTGATGCGCTCAAACAGCAACCGGAACTGGGACTGCCAATTTTGGAAGCCTTGCGTTCCGACAAGGCAAAATATGTACAGGACAGCGTTGGTAACTGGCTCAACGATGCCAGCAAATCACAGCCCAAATTTGTAATGGAACTCTGTGAAAGATGGCGCAAAGAATCTCCGTGCAGGGAAACAGATTATATCATTAAAAAAGCACTTCGTACAATCGAAAACAAAACTTAATAACTCAGAACCTTAGGGGCTTAGTATCTTAGAGACTAATTAAACTTTCCCCAGAGTATAAAGCTGTCCTAAAGTAGGCGATGGGCTTCCGCCAGCCGGTTCCAATGTAATCCCGAAAGCCTCGGCTTCTTCTGCCTTTTCAATGGCAAAGAAACGTTTTGTGTTGTCTTTGAAATTATCAAGAAGGCCAATGCTTGTTGGTGTTAGCGGATTGAGCTTTAATGCCCATACCTGATACACCATTCCTTCTGGCGGTTCAGGTAATCCGGACGCATCAATATGTACGGCTTTAGTGGTTTTGTTCCAATAAACTTTTGCGTAAGATAGTGGTGAAACTTCCTGTCCTTCCATTGCTACAGCAGTGTTGCTGTTGTCCCGAATGACGGATAAGGCAGCTTCGGTATTTTTGTTCTGTAAATTAAGGTCGGTTACAGATTGCTGCAATTTGCTTTTTTCTGTTTCTATAGTCTGGATTTTATCTTTTTTATCTTCTAATTGTACGTATTGGTATCCTACGCCAATCATAAGCAATATAGACGCTGCCCATCCCAAATACAAGGCAATGCCGGGTTTTGGTTTTTCTTCTGCTGCTATTCTGTGCTTGAGTATTAATGAGGCACGAATCTTTTCATAATTTTCTGATGAAAGAAAAGGAGCCATGCTCTCAGAGAAATTAATGATAGCTTTTTCGATGGAGATAATTTCATTGCGAATATCTTCATCATTTTTGGCCATTTCCGTGATTTCACTGAATTCCGGCTCATCCAGTTGTCCAAAGACATATAATTCTAAAATACCTGATGCTATGTATTCCTGTTTGTCCATTATACTTTTAAAAAGTTTCTTAAATCATTAATACAGTTTCTGTTTTGGGTTTTTATAGTTCCTAACGGAATCTGTAATTCTTCCGATGCTTCCTGCTGTGTATATCCTTTAAAAAATAACAGGTCGAGAATCTGGATGCATTTAGGCTTTAATTTTTTGACAAATTCCCTGATTCCGATGGTGTCAATTTTATGGTTCATTTTATTGCTTTCGTCAAGAAGATGTACGAAATTATCAGACGAGAGGTTTTTTTGCCTGTTGTTAAAGCCTTTGGAACGAAGCCTGTCAATGGAGGCGTTTCGCGAAATGTTAAGAATCCAGGTGTAAAATCTTCCTTTGGATTCGTCATAGCTTTCGATATTTTTCCATATTTTCACAAAAGTTTCCTGAAGTATATCTTCAGCTTCCTCATGGTCGCGTATCAGATTATAAATGACACTGAAAAGACTTTTAGAATACATATCATAGAGCAGTGTGAAGGCTCTCTCGTCTTTTTTATAAATTTGCTGTAGCAATTCTTCCTGAGACATGGCTAGATTTTAGGTAAGCCAATTTAAGGAAACTATTTTATAAAACCATTCATTAATGAAAGAAAAAGTCTGGGAACTTGATTATCTCTCTTATCTGGAAGGATTTCTTACGGAAAGCAGGAAAGAGAAGTTTTTAAAAATATTGGAACAACGCACCAATCATTTTACAATTGCATTGGAAGATGTTTATCAGCTTCATAATACGAGTGCGGTTATGCGAAGTTGTGAAGTATTTGGTATTCAGAATCTTCACGTAGTTGAAGAAAAATACGGTAAGAAGATTGACAAGGAAATTGCTATGGGAGCCCAAAAATGGGTTGATGTAAACCGATACAATTCCAATACAGAATGCCTAAAGACCTTGAAGGAAAAGGGCTACCAGATTATTGCCACCACGCCTCATAATGACTCCTGTTTATTGCATGAATTTGATATTACTAAGCGTTCTGCTTTGTTTTTTGGTACTGAAAGAGGAGGTCTCTCTGAAGAAGTAATGGAAGAAGCAGATGGTTTTTTGAAAATCCCGATGGTTGGTTTTACAGAAAGTCTGAACATTTCAGTTTCAGCCGCAATAGTAATACAAGACATTACAAGCCGATTACGTCAGTCTGATGTAGATTGGAAACTGACTGAAGATGAAATACTTTCAAGAAGACTGGCCTGGGCGAAAAATTCAATCCGCGATATCAAAAGAATAGAGCAGCGGTATATGGAAATGAATAATATTTCCGGATAGAAATAGGATTATTTCTTGCCTTTCAGGATTTTATACTCTTCGTAGCATTCATTAATCGCATCCATGATTTGCAAATCATTAGCCGTTTTGATAAATGCTTCGGAATAGTTACAGCGTTCCAGAATTTCAGCAATTTCATTAGGAGTAACACCTAATAAGGCACCTAGAGTCTCCCTGTCGAATTTGGAAGCCAGCAGGTTTTTCACGGCATCATCTTTTTTCATTTCTTTCAGCCTTTTGAGTTCTGTAGGCTTTTTCCCAAAGAAATTGTAAAGCATGTCTGCCGGGTTGAAGATAGAACCTACTACTTTCGAGAAAGCGCCCGGTGAGTATCTTCCCATTTCATAACCTTGTGACAGGCCTGAAATGCTGTATCTGAAATTTTCTTTTATTGGAATAATTTTATAATCGATTTCCAGATATCCGGTTAGGTTGTATTGGTTAATGACCACTTCTTCCAAAGCATAAGCCTTTTCGGTCATCTTAATTTTTGTGCTTTTGGTCTTGAACCAGTCGTTGGTTACTCTTACCTTGATAGATTTGTAACCCAGAGTTGAAATGTGAAGTGTATCGTTTACTTCGGCAACCAATTCAAAGTAACCGCTAGCATTTGTTGTTGTTCCTTTAACCTTGTTGAGGTTAATTACGCTAACATCTGCGAGGGGGAGCAAAGTATTGTCGTTTATTACTGTAGCCGAAATTTTTGTATCCTGTGCAAAAGCAAAAGAGGTTACGAAAAAGAAAAAGAAAACTGCAAAATATCTCATAGCCTTGTTAGAAGCGTTAAAAGTAATAAAACTCTTTAAGATATTTTGCAGTCTGTTTATAATTATAAGAAAATTAACTAAAAGGTTTAGTCTCTTCTAGTCCTTCTTGCTTTCGGAAATTCCGATCTGTTTTCAGAACGTCTTGGGAAGCGTTCAGAAAATCCACCTTCCCTTTTTGGTCGGTCTGAAGAAAAGCCTTCGCTTCTGCGTCCGGGTCTGTCTGATGATCCGCCTCTGTCGCTTCTGAATCCGCCTTCTCTTCTTGGAGCAGAATTTCTGTCGCTTCTGAATCCACCGCCACCGCCAGATCTGTTTCCTCTGCCGTTGTGGTCTCTTCTGGAGCTGTTTCTGCCACCTCCGTCATTTTTAGAGATTTCAACATTGATTCTTCTTCCGTCCATTTCGATTCCGTTCAATACATCCATAACTTTGTCTGCATGTTCAGCATCGGTGTTGAAGAAAGAGAAACCTTCTTTTACGTCTACTTTGAAAACGTCGTCGCGTCCTAATTCTAACGTTTCTTTCAGGAAGTCTTTTAATGACATCCAGTCGAAATTATCTCTGGAGCCAATGTTCACGAAATAACGTACTGCACCGCCTTCTCTTGAAGCACCTTCACCTGAAGGACGTCTTTCTCCGGCTGATTGTGCAGAAATGTCTCTGTTTTTCTTGTAGTAGTTGATGAAACGGTTAAATTCTACCGAAACCATTCTTTTGATAAGCTCTTCTTTTGTTAGGGCTTCAAAAACGTTGTTGATTGCCGGAAGATAATTGTCAATTTCATGGTCTACTTCTGTATCCTTGATTTTGTTAGCTAAGTGCAACAACTGGATTTCACAGATTTCGATTCCGGAAGGAATTGGTTTTTCTTCAAATTTCTGCTTGATGATTTTTTCAATAGCAGAAATTTTACGCAATTCGCTTTTAGTTACAATTACGATAGAAGTTCCTAGTTTTCCCGCACGTCCGGTTCTTCCGGAACGGTGGTTATAGGTTTCTACTTCATCCGGAAGTTGGTAGTTGATTACGTGAGTCACGTTGTCAACATCAATTCCACGTGCCGCAACGTCTGTCGCTACAAGCATCTGGATTTGTCTTCCACGGAATGATTTCATAACGCCATCACGCTGTGCCTGAGATAAATCTCCATGCAATGCAGCAGCACTGTATCCGTCTTCTATTAATTTTTCAGCAACTGCCTGTGTGTCTCGTTTCGTACGGCAAAACACCACAGAAAATATATCCGGATTAGCATCAGCCAATCTTTTCAATGCCTCGTAACGATCACGGGCATTTACCAAATAAAATTCGTGTGAAACTGTAGCGGAACCAGAGTTTTTGGTTCCAACAGTAATTTCTAATGGTTCGCTCATGAATTGTCTTGCAATTCTAGCTACTTCAGCCGGCATTGTAGCCGAGAATAACCATGTGTTTTTGTCGTCTGGTGAAGTTGAAAGGATGTTTACGATATCGTCATAAAATCCCATGTTCAACATTTCGTCTGCTTCGTCAAGTACGCAATAGCTGATTTGTGAAATGTTCACCAATCCTCTATTGATCATGTCCTGCATTCTTCCCGGGGTAGCTACAACAATTTGTGCTCCTCTCTTAATTTCCCTAGCCTGCTCTGTAATGCTGGCACCGCCGTAAATCGCAACTACATTAATACCTTTTTCGTACTTAGAGTAGTTTTTGATTTCATTTGTAATCTGCAAACAAAGTTCGCGTGTTGGTGATAAAACCAACGCCTGAGTATTTCTATTGTCGGCATCAATCTTTTGGATAAGCGGAAAACCAAACGCTGCTGTTTTCCCTGTCCCTGTCTGAGCCAACGCAACCATGTCTGTGTCTTGTGCCAATAATAGGGGAATCGCTTTTTCCTGCACCTCTGTCGGATTTTCAAATCCTAGATCTAAAATCGCCCTCTGCAGCGACTCACTCAATCCTAATTGTTCAAATTTGTTCATATATTTATTTAAAATAGGGTGCAAAGGTACGTTTAATATATCATTAAAACTAATGCAAAAATGAAGTTTATTTTTTTATGAATAATTGAAAATCAGAAAGTTATTTTTTTAGATGCTCTATAAGTTGTCTTACGGCTTGCGCACGATGGCTTACAGCACCCTTTTCTTCGAGTGAAAGTTGCGCAAAAGTGTAGGAAAAACCATCAGGAAGAAATACCGGGTCATAACCAAAACCATTCGTTCCTCGTCGTTCTGTGATGATAGTTCCAAATATTTTTCCGGTAAATAACGTCTGCTGATCCTTTAGGTTTAATGCAATAACGGTTTTAAAATTGGCTTTTCTATCGGTTTTATTCTCCAGTTCCAGTAACAGTTTGTCAATATTTTTCTCGTCATTTTTCTGTTCGCCGGCATAACGGGCAGAGTAGACGCCGGGAGCGCCATCCAAAGTGTTGACTTCCAGTCCTGAATCATCAGCAAAGCAGTCGTAACCGTAGTTTTTGGTAACATAATCTGCTTTTAGGATAGCATTGCCCTCAATTGTGTCAGCGGTTTCAGGAATATCTTCATAACATCCAATATCTTCCAGGCTCAATATCTGTATGTCATCAGGAAGCAGGTTTTGTATTTCTTTAATTTTGTTTTTGTTGTTGGATGCGAAAACGAGCTTCATGATTTAGGGTCTGTGATTTAAGATTTAAGATTTGTGATTTATGAATGCAAATGTACTTCAATAGAAAGTTTTGGGAACTATATTTAAGATTTGTGATTTAAGATTTATGAATGCAGATGCGTCTTAAAATTTATTTTTGATTTGAGATTTATGATTTATGAGTATTATGAAATGTGTTTGAATCCCAAATCTTAATATCTGAAATCCATAAATGCGTTAGATATATTTTTGATTTACGAACATCATGAAGTGGACTTCAATCCCAAATCTAAAATCTTATATCTGAAATC